>JAKAHF010000429.1 GCA_021815245.1 Actinomycetes bacterium | reverse complement strand
GAAAGAGCTGCATACTGAACTGCGCGAAGTCGTAGAGCTCATCGACCCAGGGTTCGATCTGTTCGAGTTCTTCCTGCTTCAAGCTCTTGGCGACTCCTCCCGGCAGGCACCAGATGTCCTGCGTGTTGCGGCCACCGATGATGCGCTGGATCTCCTGCGCCAGACCGCGCACCCGTATGACCTGACCGCCTATCTCGAGTCCAACCTTGGCCACCACCCCGAGGATATTGCGTACCGCCGGATCGGCGTCAGGCCCAAGCACGAAATCGGGCGCCGCCAGTGCATAGAAGTGGGCCGTGTGGCTGTGGATGTAGTGGGCGTTGTAGTACATGTCGCGCAGCTTGTGGGCAAGCGGGGCGACCTCATTGTTGAAGCATGCGTCGACAGCCTTGGCGCTTGCCATGTGGTGGCTGGCCGGACAGACCCCGCATATGCGGGTCACGATGCGGGGAAGCTCCTCGATGGGCCGGCCGACGACGAACTGCTCGAAACCACGCAGTTCGGGGATCTGAAAGTAGCAGTCCTCCACGGCGCCCGCGTCATCCAGGAAGATGGAGATCTTGCCGTGGCCCTCCAGCCGGGTTATCGGGTCTATGGTGATCTTCCTGGTCATGGCCGGTAGCTCCTTTGCAGCAACGAAGAAGGCACGCCATAGCGGTAGGCGAAGCTGGTGAAGTCGGGCAGGCCATCGAGGATCTTCTCTATCTCGGCCGGGTCTTTGCTGTCGACGATCGACGACACCGCACTCGCCAGTTTGGCTCCCTGATCGACGACTCCCGGAACTGGCCCATAGCACCCCCGGCAGGGTATGCCGCTCTTCGGGCATCTCACGCCACAGCCTGATCGCGTCGCCACCCCGGCGCAAAGCACGCCCTGCTCGAGCAGGCACGTGTCGGGGTCGGCCATGATCTCCCACGGACGGTAGAAGCGCTTCACCTTCTTCTCGTTTCGCGTGCGAGGACAGTCTTCGCAGAGCGCATGATCGAAGCAGCCGACGAACGAGCCCCTGGGCGGCAGCTCGCCCTTGACCACCGCGAGCAACGACGCCTTCACCTGGTCGGGCTGGGGCGGGCACCCGGGGATGTAGTAGTCGACATCGGTGACCTGGTCGAGCCGGTAGACCCTGCGGTAGAAGCGGGGGATGTCGAGCACCTTGCCGTCGAAGCTCGTCTCGGGCTGGGGCAGTACGCGGCTCCCGGGTTCCACAGAGGGGTTGTGCACGTAGGCGGTGTCGAAGATCTTGTCGCGCGACGTGAGATTCGCCAAGCCCGGGATGCCTCCGTAACAGGCACAGCTGCCGAACGCCATGAGCAGCTGGCTCTTCTGCCGGAGCAGCTTGGCGATGTGTTCGTTCTCGGAGTTCCTCACAGCTCCGTTGAAGATGGCGAGGTCGAGTTCGCCGTCGTCCATGGCTTCGACGTCTTTGTACTTGCCGTCGGCGGCGATGGGCCACATGCGGATGTCGGCCGCCGCGGCCACATCGAGGATGAACTCGTTGGTGTCGAGCACCGACACGTCGCAGCCCCCGCAGGCGGCTCCCCAGTACAATGCTATTTGTAGTTTGCCGGCCATGCTCACCTCTCCGCCCTGTCGGTGGCCAGCGCGGCGCGTATGGGACTCGGCCCGAGTTCCTTGACCCGCTGGGTCATGTCGTTGACGATGTCGGCGAAGCGTTGGCCTTCGCTCGCACTCACCCACTCGAGACGAACTCTCGCCTCCTCGATGCCGTAGTCGGCGAGCATCCTCTTGAGCAATGGGTAGCGGCGCATCATCTTGTAGTTGCCCTCGGAGTAGTGGCAGTCACCGGGATGGCAGCCGCAGATGAGCACGCCGTCGGCGCCTTCGGTCAGGGCCTTCATGACGAACGTGGGGTCGATACGGGCGGTGCACATGACCCTGATGATGCGCACGTTGGGCGAATAGTGGATGCGACTGGTGCCGGCGAGATCGGCGCCGGTGTAGGAGCACCAGTTGCACAAGAAGCCGACGATCGTGGGCTCGAAGCTCATGCCAGCACCCCCTCTATCTGCGCGAATATCTGCAGGTCGGTGAAGTGGCGGGCCGTGATCGCTCCCGACGGACACGCGGCCGCGCAAGCCCCGCAGGCCTTGCAGAGCGCGCTGATGACGGTGCTGCGCTTCTTCTCCTCGTCGAAGCTGATGGCCGAGTAGGGACAGAGCTCGTTGCACACCCGGCACCCCGAGCACTTGTCTTCGTCGACCTCGGCGAAGACGGCATCGATGTCGATCGTTCCGCGGATGCTGCGCGCCAGTATGCGTCCCGCGGCGGCACGGGCTTGGGCCACCGAGTCGGGGATGTCCTTCGGCGCCGCGCAGGCGCCGGCGATGTAGATGCCCTCGGTGGTGGTAGCGACCGGGTCGAGCTTGGGATGGCTCTCGATGAACCAGCCGTCCTTGTCGCGACTGATGTTGACCAGACGGGCGATGTCCTCGGAATCCTCGCGCGCCTCCATGCCCACCATGAGAACCACGAGGTCGGCGGGTATCTCGATGACCTCGCCCGATAGCTGCTCGTTCACCTCGATGAGCATGTTGCAGCCGTCTTTCGCCCCAGCCTTGCGAATGACGGGGTAGTCGTTCTTGCCGTACATCAGAAAGAGGGTCTTGGCCTCCGAAGTGCCGCGGTAGAAGTCCTCGTGGCCCTTGCCGAAGGCATGCATGTCGATGTAGATGTCGCTCACATAGCACGTGGGAACGGCCGATTTCACCTCGCGGGCGTACTTAAGCGCCGTCATGCAGCAGACGCGCGAGCAGTAGGTGTGAAACTCCTTGCTCCGGCTGCCGACGCAGTGGATGATGGCCACGTACTGAGGTTCTTTGCCGTCGGCGGTCTGTACACGGCCCGCCCGCAGCATCTTCTCGAGTTCGAACGAGGTGATGACGTCGGGCAGCTTGCCGTAGCCGTAGTGAGTCACCCGTGAGGCGTCGAACTCCTTGTATCCGGTAGCTACGACCACGTTGCCGACCTGGAACTCGCTCCTGGTGCCGCGGCCGTCATGCAGGTTGCTCAGGCCGTACGTGCCCACCACCGTGGTGAAGTTGCCGACGAAGCCCTCGAGAGAGATGACTTCAGAGGAGAGCAGCACGTCGATGCGCGGGTGCTCCGTCGTTCGGGTCACCAGAGCTGTGATCATGTCGCGGGCCGAATCGAGGAAGGGGGCGGTCAGGTCCACCCGGGCGAGATTGCCGCCCAGATGATCCTGGCGCTCCACCAGGTAGACGCGGCTGCCGCCGTCGGCCAGCTCGAGCGCGGCCGTCATGCCGACCACTCCTCCCCCGATCACCAGCACGTTGGGGCACATCTCGACCGAGCGGCGCTCCAGCGGCTCATGCCTGGCTACCCTGTTGATCGCCGCGTGCGCCAGCGCACGAGCCTTCTGGGTGGCCTGCAGGGGGTCTTCGTGCACCCAGCTGCACTGCTCGCGGATATTGGCCATCTCGACGAAGTAGGGGTTGATCCCCGCCGACTGCAGCGCTTTGCGGAATGTCGGTTCATGCATGCGC
>JAKAHF010000428.1 GCA_021815245.1 Actinomycetes bacterium | reverse complement strand
GTCGGCGCGCGCGGCGAACACCGCGGGATTGGTGTGCTTGTTGACCACGACCGCCTCGGTGCGGGAATCCTTGAGCAGCGCCATGGTCTTGCTCAGTTCGACCGCTACCGAGTAGCCGAGCAGGTCTATGTGGTTGGTGAAGCCCATCCCCCGGCCTTCGATGACCTCGGTGTACGACCCGCCGGGTTCGCCGACATAGCCCGCCTGATGGGGATTGTCACCGTTGCGGAGCGGGCTCAGGGCGTAGGTGACCTCCTTCTGGCTGCCATCGTCGAAGACCATCGTCACTTTCATCTCTTTGGGAGCGGGCATGTCTGTTCCCCTTCGTGTTTCTCCGTATCGCCGTCTTGTGGAGGATAGGGTACCAGCTGACCCGTTCGCGCGGGCATCTCAGACTCCCGATGGCCGACGTGATCCGCGCCGCGCGCTCCAAGCGGCGTCGAAAGCCCGGCATAGCCTCGCGGCTACCCCGCCGCGTGCAGGGCCGCCAGATACGCGAACGTGAAGGCGTGGCCGATGCCGCTGCCCTCGATCTGCGGCGGATACACCATGCCGTAGAAGCTGCCCGCGTTGTTGCCGACCGCGTACAACCCCGGAATCACCCGTCCCTTCTTGTCGAGCACCTGCATGTCGGCGTTGATCTTGACGCCTCCCCTGGTGCCGGTGATCGCCGCGCCGATGCCGGCCGCGTAGAACGGCGGAGTGTCGAGGGGTCTCATCCACATGGGTTCTTTGAGGCAATCGTCGTCGTGGCCCTTGGCGCACAGTGCGTTGTAGCGGGCGACCGTTGCCCTCAGGTTCTCGAACGGCACGTCCATCAGCCCCGACAGGGTCTCGAGGGTGTCGGCCCGCACGGTCACGCCTTCTCGCACGTCGATCTCGATCTGCTCGGGCGTGTTGCGCGAAGCCGGGGTCTTCTCAGGGATCATCGGGAACTTCGTCTGCCACGCGCCGTCCCACAGGGCCCACGCCCTGCCTTCGGGCATGCCGAGCACGGCGACTACGTTCTGTTGGAACGGCAGGTTCTCGTTGGCATAGCGATAGCCCGCGATGTCGACATAGAGCATGGGCATGGACGCCACGGCCGGGCACCACCACCAGTCCATATAGAGCGCGTAGAACGGGTCGTCGGGGTGCATGTTCCTGCCGGTGATCGTCTGCCCGGGGAACACGTCGCCCGCGACCATCTGGTCGATATCGGCGCCCGCCCAGATGGCCATCTTGTGCCCATCGCCCGTGCAGTACTTGTTTGAGAAGTTGTTGACGTTCTTCGCCAGGTGGGGGCAGAAGACCGACACCATCTCCTCGTCGTTGATGAAGTCGCCGGCCGCGAGGATGACGCCCTTGGCAGTCGCGAACTCCACGTATTCGCCCCGCGAGTCGCGCGCCACGACGCCGGCGATCCGGCCGCCCTCGTCTTGCACGAGTTGCTCGGCGGTGGTGTTGTAGTGATAGGTCGCTCCGTGCTCGCGGGCATGCTCGACCATTGGCGCCATCCAGTCGACGTTCTCGCCTTCGGCGAAGGTCTTGCCCATGCGATGGAGCAGGCAGTACTCGTTCCAGAACTGGTTGGGACGTACGAGCGACCGCTCGAGGCCCGCGCCGGTGATGCCGCCGGTGTCGACCGAGCGCACCTCCACGCCCTTGGCCGCCAGGATGTCGGTGATCCAGTCGGCGACTTCCGCGCTATGACGCATCCACAGGGAGCTCAGCGGCAACCTGCCTTGGAAGGCCATGGTGGAGCCCCACAGATCGAGCACGATCCTCTCACGCAATTCCTGAGGGAGCTCGACTCCCGCCGCCCTCTGGGCTCTGGTGCCGAAGGCGGCGAAGCCTCCGGTGCGGTGGGTGCCGAACGTGGGGCCTTTCTCGAGTACCCGCACCCGCGCACCCATCTCCGCCGCTTTCATCGCGGCCGGGGTGCCGGAGATGCCGGCGCCCACGATGGCGATGTCGCACTCGATCGTCTCCCTGATCGCCGACGCAGGCACCGGCTCCGGAGCGACCTCGAAAGAGCGGCTCACGCCACCTTGCCTTCCATCTCTCTGTAGAGCTGCGGAAGGATGGCGGCCAGGTTCGCGAACTCCTGTACGTCATGCAAGAACAGGCCTTGCACCGCTTCCTCGGGGATGCGCATGCCCGGGGGCAGCATCAGCACGGGCTTCTTGTCGACGATCTGGTAGCCGACCCAGAAACGATTGCGCACCTCGATGCCGTCATCGGTCCTCCGCACAAGGTGGACGAAGGCCACCGGCAGGCCGGGTCCGTCCTTCGGATCGTCCAGGCCGCGTGCGATGACGTTGGCAGCCGCCAGGGCCTCGGCGTAAGGTGGCTTGAAGCGGGCCATGTCGAAGCCGAAATCCTCGGGGGTGAGGAAGCTGATATCGACGGCGTTGAGAACTCCTCCGCCGATATCCTCGACCACGTGGTGCGTCAGACCCTGGAACTTCTGCGGCAGGGTGCGACCCGGGTCGAGCACCACCGCCCGCTCTTCGGGGTCGAGATGGGCCGACACATGCATCTCGGGGTACCAGAGCTTGTAGCGGAGATCCTCGAGCCCGTGCCAGGCGAACCACCAGTCGATCATCTCGGGCGTGGCTCCCTTCATGGGATGGCGAAGGGCCACGCAGCCGCTGCCATCGGGCATGACGCAGTATCCGTTCTCACCCTCGGTGTAGCCGGGGTCGAGCAGATCGTTGGCGTTCTGGATCGCGTCGGCTTTCGCCGGGTCGAGCGCTTCGAGGTGCTTCAGCATCTCGGCATGGTGCGCCGCCGGCGGAGCTGAGGGCAGGTAGTAGTACTTGGCATACGGCTTGGCGTTCTCCTCAGCCGTGAGCTCTTTGCGGTCGCTCATCGCAGCGCCTCCACTGTCTAGATGACGTAGTCCTTCGACGGGTCGTAGGTGCCGTGAGGCTCGGGCGGCACCGGCACCAACTCCATGACCGCCGTCGGCGAGTACATCCATGCATAGGTGCTGGGCCGGTTGGGCTTCCATTCGTCGGGCAGGCCGGGCGGGAAGATATCTCCGATGTCACCGGGATCGCCTGCGGGGGGCGCCGTCCAGGGCACCTCGTACGGCGTGATGATGTTGAGGTAGACGTGGTGATTGCGGATCTTCCAGGCGCCGTCTTCTTTGATGAAGTCCTCGCCGTAGGTGCCCCAGACCCAGAGGGCGGTCAGTTTGCCGCCGAGCACCCGGGCTTCGTGCCCGGGCGACATCCACACGCCCTTGGCGGTGAGGCCGTCGGCCGCCACTTCGATGACCGGCGTGGCCAGCGTGTGCTGCATCATCTGCCCTTCGATCGGCACACCGATCTTCGAGGTCCAGTTGTGAAAGCCGTGGAAGCAGCGGTAGGCGGCGTCCATGCCGTCCCAGACGCCGAGCGGTCCTATCTCGATCTTCTGCGGCACCGTCTTGGCGAACAGATCCACCGTCTCGGTGAACATGTTGGCGGTGGTCAGGAACTCGTACCTGCCCATGAGGTTCTGGATCTCGTGGACGTCGGTCAGGCGACGCACCAGGGCCTCC
>JAKAHF010000427.1 GCA_021815245.1 Actinomycetes bacterium | reverse complement strand
GGCACATGCAGTTCTTCGCGATGATGGGCTCGGCGGCGCAGTGGGCAAGGATCTCCTCGGCGTCTTCGAGTGGCACCACCTGCCCGATGTGGCCCTCAGGCTTGAACGGATTGGTGGGCGGCTTCTGGCTGTGAAGCATGCGCTCGGCCAGCCGCTTGACCAGTCGTCCGATGATGGGCATGCGGAAGGTGTGGTCCATCCCCACGGGGCTGACTCCGCCTACCTTGCGCACCGAGATCTGCTCGAAGTTGGTGTACTGCTCGAGCAGGAACTCACGCAAGTTGTATTTCTCGACTATCTCCTCGGAGTAGTGAGTGGCGTTGAGGTACCACTTACCTCCGGCGCCATGTTGCATACAGTGATCGCACACGAGTGCCATGATGACCGAAAGGCGGGGCTCCGCGCAAGTCGCCGAACGTTCTACGTTCGGATTCGCTCCGAACGCGGGCCACTCCGGCCGTCACACGCTCACGAGGACGCCAGCCTGCTGCCCACGAGCAGGTAGAAGATGGTCAGGCCTCGGAAGGGAGAGAACGGAACCAAGACTTCTTCGGCCTCCCCGGTGGTCAGCGAGTGCCCGTCGCTCAGCATGCGCCCCACGACGCGGCGGATCGCGAGATCGTCGTAGGGCACGACATCGACATGGGCCAGGCCCCGCACCAGGATGTAGTCGGCCGACCACCGGCCGAATCCGCGGAGCGATGAGATCCGGTCGCGCACCTCGTCGGCCGGAGCCGACTCGAGCTCTTCCAGGTCGAGCGAGCCATCGACAACCGCGCGAGCTACGCCTTGGATGTACTCGGCCTTGCGCACCGAGAGGCCGCAGGCAGTGAGGGCCTCGATTGAGGCGTCCGCGAGCGCCGCCGCGCGCGGAAAGACGGGCAGCCCGTCGATCGACGTGCCGAAGCGCTCGACCAGGCGAGTCTGCATGTGGTGGGCGGCGGCGAGCGATATCTGCTGCTCGGTCACGGCCATCACCAGCATGTCGAAGAGGCTCGCGGGGCGCAGCGGCTTGAGGCCCGGCAGTTCGCGGGTCAACGGGCCGAGGACCGGGTGCGCGGACACCCGCTCGTAGAACGGCATCAGGTCCATGTCGGCGTTCACCACCCGTCTGACGAGCCGCTCCAGCGTCTCCCGGGGGGCCGCGGGCTCCGAGATCGCCGTGACCCTCCCCGTGCCGGCCCCGTCGTCACGCACATCCACCCGGGTGGGCCGGTCGCCGAGCCAGACTCCCAGGCGCAGGGTTGCCCGCTCGCTCTCTTCAGGCTCTGCTTGGGTGGAGATGTGCCCGCTCGCGAATCCGCGGGCGACCCGCTGGCACAACGCGAGATCGAAAGGCAGCCGGCATGCGATTTCTATCATGAGCGGGGCCCCCTTCCATGGGGTCGCGAGTCACGGCCCGACCGTTCGCGTATATCATCTCTCCCAACATGGGCAAAGTCGAAGACTACCGGCGTGAGCTATCGCAGACTTCCGACAGGGTCGCACTGCTGCGGGCCGGCTCCAACCTGCCGGGGCCGCGGGGCAACCTCGAGCTGATGTTCGCGGCCGCGGCCGAGGGCAGCGAAGCCGAGCTGCGACAGTGGCTCGAGCTCGGCTTTCCCGCCGAGGCCGACGGGCAACCCACCGACGAGTTTCTGGCCATGTGCGGCATCGTGGGTCTTGGCAGGTTGGTCGCCGGAGGCCGTCCGGAGTTCGTCGAGGAGCTCCGGAGCTATGCCGCCGATCGGCGCTGGCGCGTGCGCGAGGCCGTCGCCATGGCTCTGCAGACCGTGGGCGACGCCGACATGTCCATGCTGCTCGACATCACCGCTCAGTGGCTGGACGACCGGCCGTATGTGCAGCGGGCCGCGGTGGCAGCCGTTTCGGAACCGCGCCTGTTGCGCGACCCGGCCGGGGCCCGGGCAGCGATCGACGTGGTCGACGCCGCGACGCTCAACCTCATCGAACTCGACGACCGCCGCTCCGACGAGGCGCGCACGTTGCGTCAGGCCCTCGCCTATTGCTGGAGCGTGGTCGTGGCGGCGGAGCCCGTCTACGGCAGGCAACGATTCGAAGTCCGGGCCTCGATCGCCGACAAAGACGTGCTGTGGCTGCTCTGCGAGAACCTCAAGAAGAGCCGTCTCGCCCGCCTCGACCCGGTGTGGACGGCGACCATGCAGGGCCGCGTCTGCGCGAGCGGGGGCAGGTCATGAAGCTCGGCCGACACCTCGAATCGGTCGAGCCGCGCTCGTTCGACCCGGCCTCGTTCGTGTTCCAGCCTTGGTGGTTCGAACGGCCCGACAGCATCCACGGCATCTCGCACGCCCGCCGGGTGATGATCCATGCCCACGCGATAGCGGGGGCCGTGCCTCTTGAGCCGGTGGAATTCGCCGCGGTGGTGACCGCTGTCGCCTGGCACGACATCGGGCGCACGCATGACGGGTGGGATCGCGAGCACGGGGCCAAGAGCGTCGCGCGGGCCAAGATGCTGGGCCTCGACCGCGGCGTCGCGGAGGAGGTCCTCGAGCGGACCTTCTTCGCTATGGAACTCCACTCGACCGACGACGCCATCGGCGCCGCCCGGGGCGCCACCCTCCCCCGCTCGGAGTCGTTGCTCCGCGTCCTCTGGGTGCTCAAGGACGCCGACGGGCTCGATCGCGTGCGCATCGACAACCTCGACCCCGCCCAGTTGCGTTTCGCCGTGTCGCGCGAGAGGGTGGACACGGCATGGGCGCTGCTTCGGGACCTGCCATGACGACCAGCGTGCCGGCCACCGGTGCCGCGCGCAACGCGCGGCCGCCGAGCATTGACGACAAGACCTGCCGGATCGACCGGCTGCCTCATGGGGGCTCGCTCTATTACGTCTGCGAGCAGGGGGCCGGCATCACCCGCGAGCGTACGACCGACGGTTTCGTGTACCGCCGGCCAAGTGGCCACAGAGTGAGAGACAAGGCCACGCTCGACCGCATCCGCCGCCTCGCGGTGCCTCCAGCCTGGAACGACGTATGGATCTGCACCGACGCCAACGGCCACCTGCAGGCGACCGGCCGCGACTCCAAGGGACGCAAGCAGTACAAGTACCATCAGGAGTGGCGGCAATTGCGCGACGCGGGCAAGTTCGAACGGATGGCCGCTTTCGGCGAAGCCCTTCCCGCCATCAGGACGCGGGCGGAGCGTGACCTTTCCCGGGACGAGCTCACCAAGGCCAAGGTACTCGGCCTCGTCGTGCTGCTGCTCGACAAGACTCTGTTGCGCGTCGGCAACGAGGAGTACGCCCAGGAGCACGGGGCCTACGGCCTGACGACCTTGCGCGACCGCCACGCCGTCATCAACGGCTCGGAGTTACGGCTGGTCTTTCGCGGCAAGGGCGGCAAGCCCCAGACGGCAAACGTGCACAACCGGCGCCTCGCTTCTGCGGTCAAGCGCACGCAGGAACTGGCGGGCGACATCCTCTTTCAGTATCTCGACCCCGACGGCAATCCCGAGCCGATCACCTCCGACGACGTGAACGACTATCTGCGCGACATCACCGGTGGAGAATTCAGCGCCAAAG
>JAKAHF010000426.1 GCA_021815245.1 Actinomycetes bacterium | reverse complement strand
GATCCATCCGCGTCACGTTCTGGCCGCTATTCGCTTTACTGAGGGAAGCACATGTTTTGTCTACGGAACACAGTTCACGCGTCCCTCACGGTTCGCAGCTTACGCAGCAGGAGGTGCCTTGTCAAATACTTTGGTAGACCGGGCATCCCGATGGGTTACAATGCGGGCACGAGGGGAGACGCCGGGCTCCCCGACTATGGCGTTTTGCAGGAATTAAGCGGGAAAGGACTCCGCGTGCGCGAGATGTGGCGAACCCCGGCGGGCCGCGGATTCATCCTGCTGTCGGTCATGTTGGCCACTCTGGGCTTCGCGTTCAACGCGCACTCCAACATCCTCACGAACTTCTTCGACGAATCGCTCAAGCTGACGGGGCCCCAATTCGGCTACATGGCGGCGGTGCGTGAAGCCGGCGGCTTCTTCATTATGTTCCTCACGGCGCTGTTCTACCGCGTCTCGTTGCAGCACCTCGCCGCCGGCGCCACCGTGGTCGTTGCCGTCGGTTTCGCCCTCTTTCCGCTCGCGCACGATTTCGTCAGCGTGATCCCCTGGGTGTTGGTGGCCAGTTTCGGCATGCACGCGGTGTTTCAGACGCAACCCGCGCTCACGCTCAGCCTGACCACCACGGCGAAGAGCGGCGCCATCATGGGGCGCATGGGAGCCATGAGCCAGGGTGGCACGTTGGCCGCCCTCGTCATGGTGTTCATCACGTTCAAGTTCGGATGGCTCTCCTACCGGCCTATGTTCATCATCCTCGGGGGCGTAGCCTTCTTGGGAGCCCTCGCTATCGTGCGCTTTCCGCACCTTCACGAGGGACAGCCTCGCAAGACGGCGCCGAAGCGCCAACCACTAGTATGGAGCCGCTACTACCACCTCTACTACTGGCTCTGCATGCTCGACGGCATCCGTCAGCAGGTCTTCTTCTCATTCGGCCTATGGGTGCTGGTCAACCGATTCGGGCTGGGGGTAGCCGACATCTCGCTCGTGCTGCTCACGGTCACTTTCGCGAGCATCTTCACCACTCCATGGTTCGGACGCGCCCTCGACCGCTTCGGAGAGCGCCGCACGCTGTCGATCATCAACATCGCCTTCATCGGCGCGCTGGCCGGGTACGCGCTCTCCAACAGCGTCGTGCCGGCCTGCTTGTTCTACTGCGTCTACGCCCTCATCGCCCCCGTCGCCTACATGGGCGGCTCGACGTACCTGCGACGCATCTGCGCTCCGAGAGACCTGGCACCGAGCCTCGCCATGGGACTCACCATCGCCCACGCGACGGCCATCGTCGTGCCGGTCGCCACGGGATACATCCTCAACTTCGTCGGCTACCAGGTGCCGTTCTACGCGGCCTGCGGAGTCGCGGTCATCACCTTCTTCGTGACCTTGCGGCTCGACCCGGCGGGCCAGAGATCCCCGGGTCGCATCGCCGCCGACGAGGAGGCCGACCTCGAGGCGCGATCTCGAGTGAAGCCGGCGACCGAGGCCGCGGCGTCAGAAAGCACGGCCGGGGCATGAGCGACCACGGCCAGAGAAGCCACGCCGTCGCCGTAGGAACCGAGGCGGGTTCCTCCGCCGCGCCGCTCTCCGAACTGGGTCGGCGACGCTGGCGAGTGCTCGTCATCGCCTCGATCGGCATCTTCATGGCCACGCTCGATTCGAGCATCGTCGCCGTGGGGCTGCCGGCAGTGTCGGCCGACCTCCATCTGAGCTTCAGTGAAGCCCTCTGGGTGCAGACCTCGTACCTGCTGGTCGTCACCGTGCTCCTCATACCGGTCGCGCGTTGGGGTGAGAAGCGGGGGCTCTTTCTGACGTACTGGCTGGGCAACTTGCTGTTCGGCATCTTCTCGATCGTCGTCGCCTTCTCGTGGAGTGGCTCAATGCTCATCGGGTCGCGAGTGTTCCAGGGCATCGGGGGCGCGCTCGTGGTGACCACCGGCGCCGCCATCGTCACCTCGGTGTTTCCGGCACATGAGCGGGGGCGGGCGCTCGGGCTGAACATGATGGGCTCTACCCTCGGCCAGACGTTCGGCCCTCCCCTAGGCGGCCTAATCGTCGCCCATATGGGCTGGCCCTGGATCTTCCTCATCAAAGTGCCGATCGCAGCCCTGACCGTCATCGCCGGCTGGGACCTTCTCGGAGCTGAGCGGCGCGACCGTGCCGCGGCTGCCGCCCGCCAGGCCGAGACCGGCGTGGTCACAGCCGAGCGCAAGCCGGGCCTGCTGCAGGGTATCGACCTGCAAGGCTCGGCTCTGCTCGGAGGAGTGCTCGCGGCCCTCTTCGTACCGCTCATCTTCTCGCCTCTCTGGGGCTGGACCTCCTGGCGGACCATCGCTCCTCTCGCAGGCTTCGTGGTGCTCGCTGTGGTCTTCGTGGTGGTCGAGAGCCGCACCACCGATCCGATCCTCGATCTCGGGCTGTTCCGGCGCAGCCGGGTCTTCACCGCGGCCAACATCTGCTCGCTGCTCTACATGGCCGCGTCGTACGGCGTGACGGTGTTCACCGCGGTCTTCCTCCAAGTGGTGCAGGGCCGGTCGGCGCAGACCACGGGTCTCATGCTCCTCATTCAGCCGGCCGTCATGTCGCTGGTCACACCCTTTGCCGGCAGGCTCTCCGACCGGCTCGGCAGCCAGGGGTTGTCCTCGGCGGGCCTCGTGATCACGGCGATCGGCACGATCGAGCTGTCGCTCTTCTCGGTGTCGGCGCCGGCCCCGCAGGTGCTGCTCGCCCTCGCCACGCTGGGGCTCGGGCTCGCCATCTTCAGTGCGCCCAACTTCTCGGCCATCATGGGCTCGGTCTCACGCTCTCAACTGGGAGTGGCGTCGGGCATGTTCACCGCGTCGCGCTTCTGCGGCATGGGCGTGTCAGTCGCCATCCTCGGCGCCATCGCGGCGTCTGAGCTGGGGGCTGAGGGCGGACGGGTCATCCTGCTCGGGGCGCGGGCGAGCCTGACCAACGCCGAAGCCTTCGCTACCGGCTACCGGGAGGCCATGTATGTCGGCACCGGCATCGCCCTGCTGGGCGCCCTCGTGGCGCTTGCCCGCGACAGGCGACCGGCTGCCGGCGCTGCGCAGCCGTTGGTCGATCCCGCGGAGTAGCCCGGCGGCAGTGACCGGCCGCGCGGCCTGCCTACGGCCCCGTTACGTGTAGCAGTAGGGCGCCAGTTTCAGCCCGTCGAGCGCCGACAGTTCGTGTCCCAAAATCAACAGCGCGCCCGGCCTGCGCAGATGCAACAACCTTTCGATCGCCTGCACCGCGAGCTGGCTGCTCCACGACATGCCCGGCGGCACCTTGTAGGTGAGGTTGTCGTCGACCTGGGCCGCGTCGCCCACCAGCACGATCGTGCCCGACTCGGGCAGGTTGACTACGAGCGACTGGTGCCCCTCGGTGTGCCCCTTGGTGTCGATGCAGACGAGCGCACCGTCGCCGAAGAGGTCGAAATCGATTCCGTCGGGCACCTGCAGGTAGGTGAGCCGGCGGGTCTTCAGCAGTAGGTCGAAATCGTAGCCGTGCTCGTAGGCGTCGGGCCACCAGGCAGCGCGCAGC
>JAKAHF010000425.1 GCA_021815245.1 Actinomycetes bacterium | reverse complement strand
GCACCCGGCCTACAACCTGGGTGGTCCGCCGACTTCGCTCAAAGACGTGGCCGCGCTGGTGAAGAAGTACATCCCCGAGGCGGAGATCACCTTCGGCAGCGAGTCGGAAGACTGCGAGCTGCCCTGGAAGGTCAGTAGCGACCTTGCCAAGCAGGACTTCGGCTTCGAGATCACGCCGCTCGACGACGCGGTCAAGTTGCATATCGCAGAGGCCCGGGTCGAGGCCGGCCTGCCGCCGCTTGACGCGTCATGGGCCGACGAGGCGGGCGGGTGAGCTAGGGCGTTGCGCCTTTCGGGCCGGCGGAGAGGACGGGGAACACAGGAGTGAGTCTGCACTGCAGGGTCTTTCTCCATAGCTACCTGGGATTCAGGAGCACATCCACGCTCTTCTACGGAGAGCGCGATGCGGTGCTGATCGACGCGTCGCAACTACTGAGCGACGGTCACCTGATGGCGGCCGAGATCATCCGCATGCGGAAGCGGCTGACGCACGTCTACGCGTCGCATTTTCATCCCGACCACTACTTCAGCCTCGGGGTCCTGCAACATGCGTTCCCCGAGGCGGAGTTGGTCGCTTTGCCGAGCGTCGTGCGCGACATCGCCTTCAGTTCGGGGCACAAGGTCGACACCTGGTCCATCGACCGGTTCGGCGCAGACACCCCGAGCAAGGTCGTGATACCGCTGCCCCTCACCGAGCCTCGCATCGAGCTCGAGGGGGAGGAGATCCTTTTCTCCGACGACTGGGAGGGTGACAGCATCAACAACTCGGTCGCGTGGGTGCCCTCGATGGGCGTGCTCTGCGCGACCGACATCGCCTTCGAAGACTGGAACGTGTGGTTCATCGAAGGCGGAGTCGAGCGGAGGGTGAAGTGGAGGTCGGCGCTCGACCGGCTCAAGGATTTCGACGCGCGCGTCGTCGTACCAGGCCACTGCAGCCCGGCCATCCTCGAGGTGCTTGAGAAGGTGGCGAACGACGACGCGCGGAGCTACACCTCGTGCATCGACTGGACGCGAGAGTACATCGACTTCTACGAAGAGGTCTACGCTACAGCGAGGACCGCGCCCGAGCTGGTCTCGCGCATACGCGGCCGCTATCCCGGTGTGAAGGGCAACGACTTCACCATAGAATGGCTCGCTCGGCTGCTGTTCCCCAAGAGCAGTCCCGATAGCTACGAGAAGCTTCCCGGCGAGCCGGGCAGGATATTCCTCAACCCATTTGGGCACTATGACGGCGATCCGCCGCGTGAGTTGTAGTATGAGAATCTGACAGACAGGCAGGCCGGCACAGAGTGACACACAGAAAGGTGTAGGGCGATGTCGAACGGTTACGCAGGCAAACTGCTCTTTGTGGATCTAACCAGCGGGGCGATCACCGAGGAAGCTCCCGATGAAGCGTTCTACAGGAGCATCATCGGCGGGACCGGCCTCGGCGCGAGGATCTTGTTCGAGCGCATGAAGGCGGGAGCAGACCCTCTCGGCCCAGACAACATGATCGGCTTTGTGACGGGCCCGCTCACGGCTACCGGCGTCTATGGCGGCGGTCGCTTCATGGTGACTACCAAGTCGCCTCTCACCGGCGGTTGGGCCGACTCCAACTGCGGCGGCAATCTGGGTCCCGAATTGAAGAATGTCGGCTACGACGGCGTGTTCTTCACCGGCGAGGCCGAGAAACCGGTCTGTTTGGTCATCGACGACGCCGGACCTCGTCTGATCGACGCCGGGCACCTCTGGGGCAAAGACACCTACGAGACCGAGGATGCGCTGAATGCGGAGCTCGCCGGCGAGGGCGAGTGGCGCATCGCCTGTGTCGGACCCGCCGGTGAGAAGCAATCGCTTCTGGCGGGCATCGTCCACGAGAAAGGCAGAATCGCCGCCAGGTCAGGGGTGGGAGCCGTCATGGGCTCCAAGAAGATCAAGGCGCTCGCCGTGCGGGCCGCCAAGGGCAAGCGTATCGGGGTGGCCGACAAAGAAGGCCTCAAGGCGGCCCAGAAAGAGTATTCCGAGATGATCAAGAAGAGTGGCTTCCTCGGAGGCTTGACCGCGGCCGGTACGGGCAGCGCGGTGAGTTTCCTCGTGTCCATCGGCGACGCTCCTACCTACAACTGGACCAAGACCGGCACCGACTCCATGCCGACGGCCAACGTCCTCGACTCGGCCAATATGGACAAGTACAAGATCAGGGCCTATGGCTGCCACACCTGCCCGGTGCGGTGCGGCGCTCTCGTCAAGGTGCCCGACGGACCGTTCGCCAGCGACGATGAAGTGCATCGTCCCGAATACGAGACGCTGGGCGCTTTGGGCACGTGCTGTGTCGTCGACACCCCCGAGGCGATCATCCGGGCGAACGAACTCTGTAATCGCTATGGCATCGACACCATATCGGTGGGCGGCACGATAGCCTTCGCCATGGAGTGCTACGAGCAGGGTCTCATCGACAAGGGCGACACCGGCGGCTTGGAACTCAACTTCGGCAACGCGGCGGCGATCGTGACCTTGACCGAACAGATGGCCAAGCGTGAGGGCTTCGGGGCCGTGCTCGCCGATGGCTCCAAGCGGGCGGCCGAGCGCATCGGCAAGGGGAGCGAGGAGTTCGCCATGCAGGTCGGCGGACGTGAGTTGCCACTCCACGATCCGCGTCTGTCGCCGGCGCAAGGAATGTACTACATGGCCGACGCGACTCCCTCGCAGCACTGCGGGCCGCAGCAGATGGCTATGCTCGAACAAGGACACCCGATAGGTGGCGATGCGGCACTACAGGCGGAGGAAGGTCTCGAAACCTTCGGCACCTGGGACCGCAAGGGCGCTCCGTACGCCCGCGGCGCCGCGTACTGGCATCTCCTGAGCTCCGCCGGTCTGTGCTCGCTGTACTCGCAGTTCGATTGCCCCCCGACCGTCGAACTGCTGCGTCCGGTCACGGGTTGGGACATCGACTGGGAAGAGGGTCTCGAGATCGGCAAGCGGATCCTCACGCTCCGGCAGGCCTTCAATGCCCGCGAAGGGCTCCGTCCCGATGATTTCAGATTCCCGAAGAGATTCGAAGAGCATCTCATGGCGGGGCCGGCGGCCGAGGCGCCGGTGCCACCCTTCGAGCAACTCAGGGATGAGTATTACAGGTCCATGGGCTGGGACCCCAAGACGGGTGCCCCCTTGCCTGAGACGATGGCAGCTCTCGGCCTGAAGTAGCATCGCAAACATAGGGCGCTTTCACACAGGATCAGCACGACCTCATCAAGGAGTATGAGATGAAAGCAGCCGTGTGCTATGAGTTCGGCAAGCCGCTGGTCGTCGAAGAGCTCACCTTGAGATCGCCTCGCTCCGACGAGGTGAAGGTCAAGGTGGTGGCGACCGCGATCTGCCATTCGGACCTTCATGACGCGAACGGTGACTTCGGGGGTCCCGTGCCCTTCGTGGGTGGACATGAGACTGCCGGCCGCGTCGAAGAGGTGGGCGCCGGCGTCACGTGCGTGGCGCCGGGTGACCGGGTGATCGTCAGCCTGCTCGAATCGTGCGGGCGCTGCCACTACTGCTCGATCGGCAAGCCGTATTTCTGTG
>JAKAHF010000424.1 GCA_021815245.1 Actinomycetes bacterium | reverse complement strand
TGGTCATGCGCTCTTCAACGACGCAGGGACCGCATATCACGTCGCCCGCGCCAAGCCGTTCTCCATCGTAGATGTCGACGGTTGCGTATCCGCCGGACTCGGCGAAGTAGACGGAGCGGGCGCCTTTGCGCGCCCGTGACGGATCGCCGTTGCCGGCCGCGGCCTCCCCCGGCGGTGGAGGCACCATTCCGACCATGCCGGCAAGGTGCAGGCGGACGATGACCGTCGGATAGCCGGGCTCCGAGTAGCCGATGACCCGCCGATGCTTCTCATGGAAGGCCTCGAGAGTGGAGGCGAGTGTCTCTACCGTCACCCGGCCGCCCGGCACCGCCGCGGTCTGCTCACGCACCTGCCCGTAGTAGTGCATGTCCATGGACTTCTCGATGACCACGTGCTGCGCAGACGCGCCTTCACGTTCGAGGGTCTGTCGCGCCAAGACCTCCATCTCGTCATAGAGGGCATTGATGAGGTCGAGGTCCGCGGCACCCACCAGCGCTGAATAGGGACGCGTGTAGGTGTGCTTGAGGTCGGCGTGCATCATGCCGAAAGCACAGAACACCGGAGCGACACGAGGGAGCATGTAATGCTTCACGCCCAACTCCCTGGCCAGGCGCGCCAGGTGCACCGCCGCGGCGCCACCGGCGCCGATGAGGGTGAAATCCCTCGGGTCGCAGCCTCGCCGGCTGAACATCACGTCGATCGCACCCGCCATCTTGGCATTGACCACGTCGTAGATGGCGGCGGCCGCCTGCTCCACCGTGAGGCCCAGCGGATCGGCCACCTTGGCCTGGATAGCCGCTTCGGCGAGTCGCCTGTCGAGAGGCCGGTCGCCGCCAAGAAAGTAGCCCGCGTCCAGGTAGCCAAGCACGAGATTGGCGTCGGTCACCGTGGGATCCTCACCACCACGTCCGTAGCACGCCGGCCCCGGCACCGCCCCTGCGCTTGCGGGTCCCACCTGCAGACATCCATTCAGGTCGATATGCGCGATGCTTCCGCCTCCCGCACCCACGGCATTGACATCGACGCTCGGCAGGCTGTATTTCAAGCCATCGATTATCTTCTTCTGGCTCACATTGACCTGTCCACCTGCGATGATGGATAGATCGAAGCTCGTCCCGCCCATGTCGGCCGTCACCAGGTCGCTGATCCCTCGGGCTCGGCCGAGGCTCAGTCCGAGCGCCGGTCCGGCGGCCGGTCCCGATACCAGCAGCGCGGCAGGGTTCTCACACACGACTTGGCCCGCCGCGACTCCCCCGTTGCTCTGCATGAAGGCGAGCGCGCCGGCAAAGCCACTCTCGCCGAGCAGCTCACCGATACGTGTCACAAACGCGGTCGTCTTCGGAGCCACGTAGGCACTGAACATCGTCGTGCTCCAGCGACCTACCTCGCCCACCATGGGCAACACCCGCGAAGACAGCGCCACATACGCCTCGGGGTATTCCGCCCTGATGATCTGCTCCACCCTCAGTTCATGTTCCGGATTGAGGTGTGAGAACAGCAGGTTCACGGCGATGGCCTCCACCTCTTGCTGTCGTAGGCGCCTCACCGCTCCCCGCACGTCTTCGTCGTTCAGGGCTACCAGCACCTCACCCTTGAAGTTCAGGCGCTCATCGATCTCTGCCACCAGGTGGCGCGGGGCGAGCGACCTCGGATAGTCGCTCCTGAAACTGAAGAGTTCGGCGGCCGTCGCCTTGCGGTCGCCCCCCAGATCCGACTTGGCGACATGCAGAAACGACAGCCTGTCACGGTAGCCTCTGGTCGTGATGGCGCCTGTCTTCGCACCGGTACGTGTCGCCACGATGTTGGTGGCGAGAGTAGTGCCGAGAACCACTGTCCGGGTTCGGGCTAGAAGTTGCGGCAGGTTCAGGCCGGCCAGCACCGCCAAACGCGAGAGGCACGCGAGCGTGCCCACCGTCGGGTCCTCGGGCGTGCTGTCGACCTTGGCCGCATACACTTGGTGCACGTCGCTCAGCAGAACACCATCGGTGAATGTGCCCCCACAGTCGACCGAGATGCGGAACTCTCCAGCAGGCGCGCTCGCCCAACTCGCGGCGGGACTCCGTGATGAGGCTGTGCCGGCTCCTTGGATAGTCATCGCCACCTCTGCTGGTTCGGTTAATGGCCATTAACCTACAGCAGCGGCAACTGAAAGTCAAGGGGGCGGCCGCTTCGCGGCCGCCCCCAATGAGGTTGCTGTGAATATGATACGGCCGCCCCGCTCGTTCGGAGGCCGCCTTTGGACCGGTGCTAGCTCTTGGTCTCCGAAGTCGCGCCGGTCTCGGCCGGTGTCGCGGGAGCGGTCTCGGCTGGTGCCGCAGGAGCGGCGTCAGACTTCATCGACAGGTCGTCCTTGACGCTCTTTAGATCAACAGCGTCGCGCATCTCGGTCACGGTAGCCTTAACCTCGTCGATGCCGGAGGCCTCTTTGACCTCAGCCACCGTCGACTTGATCTCATCTTGCTGTTCTTTGAGCCCTTTTCTGAAGCCCCTGATCGACTTTCCCAACGAAGAACCCAATTCGGGGAGCTTCTTGGGACCGAAGATGACAAGAACGAGCACCAACACTATCGCGATTTCCCAACCGCCAAGCCAACTGGGCATACCTTCTCCTTACTGTCGCCCGATGCCACGCCGCCGTTGGACAGCGACGCGGAGTGCCTGCCAGGCACCCGTATTTAACCACACCACGCGAGACCGACGGCTCCCGGCCGGCTTCGACGCGAATGCTAGCCCTCGTACCCGAGCCTGACCGAAAGATCGCGGCCCAATTGCATTACTCTGCGAATGAGCACAGGCAGTCTCTCCGCCGGAAACTGCTGGACGATGCCGAGGATACTTACCGATGCGACCACGGCCCCTCCCGACCGCAGAACAGGGGCGCCGAGCGTGCAGGCATGCAGGGCACAATCTTCCCAACCGATGGAGAACCCGCGTTCCTTGATCTCACGCCGGTCGGAATCGAGTTCGTCCCGGGTAGTGAGAGAGTACGGGGTCATCCGGACGGCATGGTTGGCTACAACGTCCTCCCACACGGCGTCACTCACGTGGGCCAGCAAGACCCTTTGGGAAGCCCCGCAATTGAAGGGCACCCGTTTGCCCGTCTCCATGACGAGCACCCTCACCTCTTGCTCGCCCTCGAAGCGACGCACACAGAGGGCTTCCTTCACATCGGCGACGAGCAGAAGGGCTGTCAGGCCCGTCTCGTCGGCGATCTCGTGGAGCAGAGGTTCTGCCTGGCGCACGACGTCGAGGCTACCTGAGGCCACGCTTCCGAGACGGAACGTCTTGAGACCGAGTCGGTAGTGTCCGGATCTGCGATCGAGCTCCACCATGCCCGCTTCTTCGAGGGTACTGAGAAGACGGTGCGTGGTGCTCTTGCTCAGACCGATGCCCGCACTTATCTCAGTAAGATTGGGCTCGGGCCGCTCCATCGTGAATTGCTCCAAGATGGCCACGGCCCGAGCTACAGAACGCACATTGAGATCAGCGCTCATTCTCCCCTACGCGCTCGCCTCTTTGCTCGGCTCGAGATCCCCGGTGTTGAACTTTCCCG
>JAKAHF010000423.1 GCA_021815245.1 Actinomycetes bacterium | reverse complement strand
CCAGGCCCAGCGCTTCGAGGTACCCGGCGCGGCCCAGCCAAGGCCGCACGCAGACGGCTACATAGCGAAGGCCGGCGGGCAGCGCATGACGAGCCAGCTCGGCCCGCACGTCCGGCGCGGGCGCCGGCGTCAAAGCGTACGCGGGGTCGGGCACCACCTGTTGAACCGGGGGCCGCGCGCCTATCTCATAGGCCAGCCGCGCCGATGCGGGATCGCGCCAGGTGACTGCCTGCGATAGAGAGGCCGCGCGCGCGACGAGCCGGCGAGAGGCCGCCGTGTGCAGGGGACCGAGACCTTGCGCGTACCACATGACGGGCAGCTTCTGCGACCTCGCCATGAACACGATCGACAGGAAGTAGGGGACCGGCCGCAACTTGCCCTGCCTGAATAGAAACGAGCGGCCGTGAAGCTCGAAATCGGCCTCGTGCAAGAGGCTGCCGCCGCCACTGATCAATAGGTCGCTCTCTTTCAGCGCCGAGCGGAGAGCCGTGGGCGGCCGGAGAGTGGTCGAGATGACCTCGAGTCGCTGCGTAGCGGCGTGGCGGGCGCGCGTGTCTGCCGGGTCGAACGACAGTACCATGAACCGGGCATCGACGTCGCGCTGGGCGATCTCCTGAAGGATGGCCGCCAGGATGGCTTCATCACCCGCGTTCTTCTCGCCGTAGTAGCCGCTGATGAGATACCTCACGCGGGACCGCCTTCGTCGGATGTCTCGGCATCGGCGGGCCGGCGGCGGCGCGGTGGGCCGTAGTCGTCGGGCGACCAGCGCACGACTTGCAGCGCGTATTTCGGGAGATTCAGCTGGCGCCGCAATCGCTTGGGGTTCGAGGCCAGGCGGTACAGCCATTCGACATTGGCGGTCTGAGTCCATGCGGGCGCTCGCTTGACGAGTCCCGCCCACACGTCGAAGGAGCCGCCGACTCCGAGAGCGACGCGGGCTCCCAGTCTCGCCTGGTTGCGATAGAGGAACAGTTCCTGCCGCGGAGCGCCAAGAGCGGCAAGCAGGATGGCGGGAGCGGCGGCGTTGACCGCGGCCACCACGGCCGGCTCCTCCTCGGCGTCGAAAAAGCCGTGGTGCGTACCGCATATGCGCAGCCCCGGCAGGCGCTCGCTCTGCAGGCGCGCCGCCTCGGCCGCGACGCCGTCGGCGGCCCCGAGAAGGTATACCGGGAGGCCTCGTTCCGCGGCCAGTTCGAGAACGCGTTGCGCAAGGTCGATACCCGGCACCCTCTCCATGGCCTGCAAGGTCCTACCATCGGCCGCCACGCTTCGCGCGCCCTGTCTGGCCGCCGCCCAGACAGCGCCCACTCCATCGGGATAGGCGAGATCGGCAGCCCACATCACCTCGGCCACGGCCGGATCGTGCTGGGCCCGTATCACCAGTTCGGGATTGAACGAGATGGCGAGAGCGGTGCGGGCCGGCGCGGCGGGAGCGGAGGCCTTGTCGATGGCCCAGCGGGCGGCCTCGTCGAGCGAGACGACATCGAGGGGGAACCCGAGCACCGAGATCGAGGGCCATCGTGATGGAGGCAGCCTGTCGGGCTGAGCGTCGGCGAGCGAGTCGTTCTCGGTGACACCCGCGGTCGTCGCCAGATCGTGCGCTACGGCGGTGTCGGGCGCGGCGACTCCCTGGGCCCGTTTGAACACCTCGAGGTAGGCCGCGGCGGCCCTCAGGTGCGAGTGCTTGGTGACCACGTAGTCCCGAGCGGCGGCGGCCAGGCGTATGCCTAGTTCGGGCGCGGCGGCCAGCCGCAGGATGGCCGCCGCGAGGGCGTTTGCGTCGGCCGGCACGAGCAGGCCGTTCTCACCATCGACGACCATCTCGGCCAGGCCGCCGACGGCGCCCGCGATAAGCGGGCGCCCGGAGGCCATCGCTTCGAGTGCGGAAAGCGAGGTGGCTTCTTCTACATTCTCGGAGTGCACCGAGGGCACCAGGACGATGTCGGTCAGACGGTAGAGTTCCCTGATGGCATCGGGATCCTGCCCGCCCAAGAGACGCACATTCTTCTCGAGATGATTCTCGGCGACGATGCGCTCCATCTCCGACCGTTCTCCCCCTTCGCCGGCATGCAGCAGCAGGAAGCTGTCGCGAGCGTTGGCGGCCATGGTGGCGAGGGCCAGCGAGGGGTAGATCACTCCATTCTTCTTGACCAAGCGGCGGGGGCAGAACAGAACGACCTTGTCGCGCGGCACGTTCCACTTGGTCCGCAGCTCCTGCCGGCGCCTCGCCTCCGCCGCCCGGTCGCTCTCGGGTGCGAAAGCCGACGTGTCGACGAAGTTCATCAGCGTGTAGATGTGTTCCCCGCGTTCGGGCACGAGACGCAACGCGTGCCGGTAGAGACGGGTGTCGACCGTGACCACGGCATCGGCCAGGCGCAGAGCGCGCATCTCAGCCCGCATGAGGTAGTCCTGCCCGGCCTGCGAGGCCGAGCTGTAACCCTCGGAGACCGACTCGTAGAGCGGATAGCCGTGCAGGGTGAGCACGAGCGGCAACCCGTGACGATCGGCTACGTCGCGCAGATAGGGGATCGAGTAGACCTCTTGGGCGTTCAGCACCTCCCATGGACTCCCGGCGCGAGCCGCCCTCTCGATCTCGGCTTCGGTCGCACGAGCCAGGAGGCGGGCTCGCGTCTCAGCTGCATACACCATGCCCCAGCCTTTGCGCACACGGTTGAGCGCCCCGGCCGGCCAGATGAGTCCGGCGTTTCTGACCGGGGCCGGAACGGTGCCTCCCGCATAGAGGGCGAGAACCTCGTTGCCCAATTGCTCCAACCCCCGCGAGAGCATGGAGATGTGCGTGCTCGTCCCGCCGATCTGGCCCGGGTCGCGCATCGTCGGCAGCAAGATCCTCATGGCTCGACCTCCACGCCCGCGCGCGTCAGCGCTTCTTCGACGTAGGTCGAGATCTGCTCGACGCGGTGATCCCAGGTGTTTCGACCGGCGAGGTCGACACGGGCCGCGCGCTTCTCGCCGCTGTCGCCTTCTATCTGCTCACGCACCAATGCCGGATACTCACCGGCGCTGCCCGCCACCCCGATCACGTCCGAGAACCCTGCCAGCTCGGGCAGGCCTCCGGCGACCACCGGCACGCCGGCCGCGAGGTACTCGAACAGCTTGAGCGGGAAGATGTTGCGGGTCAGTTCGTTCGCGCGGTAGGGGATGAGCGCGGCGGCCATGCCCTTGAGGTAGGCCGGCAGCTGCGGACGGGGTTTCTCGCCGAGAAGGTGCACATTGGGCAGGCGACGCAGGCGTTGCTCGTCTACCTGGCCCGGCTTGATGGGGCCTATCAGCACCACATGCCACGAGGGGTCTGCCTGGGAGATGGCTTCGATCGCGTCGAGGTCGAGCCGAGAATCGTGGAGGCCGACCACGCCCAGGCGAGGTGCCGGGATGGAAGCAAGGTCGTCGGGCAGGGGAAGCTCGGGGTCGAGAGCCCGGTTGAAGATCTCGACGTCGGCGGCGTTGAGGACCGTGTAGGTCTGCGGGTTGAGAGCTTGACGCGAGCGGCGGAGATTCTCCGACGTCGTGATCACAACACCGGCGCGCTCGGTCAGCC
>JAKAHF010000422.1 GCA_021815245.1 Actinomycetes bacterium | reverse complement strand
GGTCGACTGGTCGAGCGTTTCGACGAGCGACACCAGTTCGCTGCTCACCGCTGAGTGGGCCCGGGGGCTGCGCGAGTTCGCTGAGATGGCCGCGTGGCTGGGCGAGACCGGCAGCCGGCGGTGGGCCGAGGACCTGTATGAGCGGGCGAAGGCCAGCTTCGAGGTCTTCTGGGACGAAGCTCGCGGCTCCTACTTCGATCACATCGTCGACGGTGCTCCCCAGCCGGAGATGAGCCAGATCGCCGGGGCGCTCGCCCTGGTGTCGGGCCTGGCGCCCGAGTCGCGGTGGCGCCGCATCGTCGACACGATCACCGACGAGAAGCGGCTGGTGGTGCGGTCGTGGTCGGGCGGAGGGCAGAGCGAGGAGAAGTTCGAGAAGCTGCAGCGCGGCATCTACGAGTTCGACTGGGACGTACAGAACGAGATCGTCATGTCTCAGCCCTTCATGAGCTACGTGGTGCACGACGCGGTCGCTCTGGCCGGACGGGCGGACCTGTTGCCCGACCTCTGTCTGCGCTGGACGAGCTTCCTCGATAACGGCTACGACACCATCGGCGAGAACTGGGGCCTCGGCACGCACGCGCACGGGTGGAGCTGTACGCCGGCGCGCGACCTGCTGGTGTACACGCTTGGCGTCTCGCCCGCCGACCCCGGGTTCACTCGGGCGCGTATCGCGCCGCGACTCGGCCGGCTGGAGTGGGCGAGGGGACAGGTGCCCACGCCGGGGGGACGACTTTTGGTGGAGATCTCGCGTGCCGAGGTGACGATTGAGTCTCCCATCGGCTTCGACCTGCAGCTGGAGAACCGGCCCACCGCACGGTTCCCCGCTGGTCGTCACACCATTGCGACAGCGAACGGCGAGCGCGCGGCGGCATCCGCCGAGCGGGAGGGTGACGATGACTAGGAACATCGACGAACTGCTCGGCAAGATGACTCTGGCCGAGAAGGTGGGCCAGCTCGTACTCGAGAATGCCTTTGCCCCGATCGACTGGATGGAGGTAGGGCGACAGCGCAAACTGGCCGACGAACAGGGACTGCCGTTCGAGATGCCGCTCGAGCTCAGCGTCACCATCGAGGAGCGAGTGCGCGCGGGCCATGTCGCGGGGACCAACTCGGCCGACCCTCGTATCAACGAGCGGCTGCAGCGCATCGCTGTAGAGGAGAGCCGGCTGGGCATCCCCTTGCTGGTGAGCCAGGACGTGCTTCACGGCTTTCGCACCGTGTTTCCCATCCCGCTCGGAGCGGCCTGCTCGTGGAACCCCGACCTGGTGGAGCGTGCCGCGCGCGTCGCGGCCGTGGAGGCGTCGACCGCAGGCATCAACTGGATCTTTGCCCCCATGGTCGACATCGCCCGCGATCCGCGCTGGGGCCGCATAGCCGAGGGGGCGGGGGAGGACCCGTTCCTGGGAGGGGCGATGGCCGAGGCGCAGACCCGAGGCTTCCAGAGCACAGAGTTGCCGACCGGCTTCCGCATCGCCGCCTGTCCGAAGCACTATGCCGGGTACGGGGCCGCTGAGGCGGGGCGTGACTACAACACCGTCGATATTTCAGAGCGCACGCTTCGCGACGTCTATCTGCCGCCGTTCAAAGCCGCCTTTCACGCTGGAGCCGGCTCCACCATGAGCTCGTTTAACGAGATCGGCGGCGTACCGGGCACCTGCAACGCCTTTCTGTTGCGCACCGTGCTTCGGGAGGAGTGGGGGTTTGCCGGCCCTGTGGTGAGCGACTTCAATGCTATCGGCGAGCTGGTAGACCACGGAGTGGCGCGCGACCTGAAGGACGCCGTACGCTTGAGCATCCTGGCGGGAGTCGACATGGATCTCGACAGCGGGGGATACACCAGGTATTTGGCTGAATTGGTCGAGGACGGCCAAGTGCCGCTTGCTGTGATCGACGCCGCCGTGCGGCGGGTGCTGCAGCTCAAACTCGACCTGGGTCTTTTCGACGGCGCCTTGGCGACGCCGGATCTGCAGGAGTCGCACCTCCTCACCGACGAGCACCGCGCGCTGGCACTCGAATTGGCCACGCAGTCGATCGTGCTGCTCAAGAACGAGAGGGGAGTGGTGCCCCTCGAGCCTGGCGCGACCAGGATCGCGCTCATCGGGCCGCTCGCCAACAACCGCTCCGATCTGCTCGGTACCTGGGTGACCGCCGGACAGGCGTCTGATGTCGAGACCGTACTGGCCGGTATGCAGGCCTATCTCGGGCCCGACAGCCTCGCATTCGAGCCGGGTTGCCTTCTCGAAGGTACCGACGAACTGGAATTCTCGAAGGCGCGCGATGCGGCCGTGGCCGCCGCTCGGGCCGCCAATGTCGTCGTGGCCGTCGTCGGTGAAGGTGCCGGCATGAGCGGCGAGGCCCATTCCCGTGCGCATCTTGGGTTGCCGGGCCGGCAGCAGGAGCTGGTCGATGCTCTGGCCGCGACGGGCAAGCCGCTTGTCGTCGTGCTCGTCTGTGGCAGGCCGTTGGTGGTGCCAGAACTGACCGCGCAGGCGGACGCCCTGCTGCTTGCCTGGCACGGGGGTATCCGAGCAGGGCGGGCACTCGCCGACATCATGTTCGGAGCGGCGAACCCATCGGGCAAGCTTTGTGCCTCGTGGCCGCGTGCGCACGGGCAGATCCCTGTCTACTACGCGCACAAGCCTACCGGGCGGCCGGCGGAGGGAGCGGGCACCACCCAGTACGACGTGCCCTTCAGGTCGACCTACATGGACGAGCCAAACGCGCCGCTCTTCTCCTTCGGCCAGGGGCTGAGCTACACCAGCTTCGCCTATAGCGGCCTCCGTGTGATGACCCCGAGGGTACGTCTCGACGGCGTGGTGCGGGCAACCGTTACGGTGCGCAACACCGGCGGGCGCGCCGGGGAGGAGGTCGTGCAGTTCTACGTGCGCGACCTGGTGTGTTCGGTAACGAGGCCGGTCAAGGAGCTAAAGGGCTTCAGGCGGATCGCTCTGGCTCCAGGCGAGGAGCGCGAGGTGGTCTTCGAGGTTCCGGTGGCGGCGCTTGGCTGTCATGGTCCCGATCTGCGCTACTCGGTGGAACCCGGCCGGTTCAAGGTGTGGGTAGGCGCTGACTCGTTGTCCGGCCTAGAGGGTGAGTTCGAGGTGGAGGGGTAGATGGAACTGATCGAGCAGGATGTCGCCACGAACTGCGTGCGGCTGCGTGTGCGCCGCACTGGCACCACAAAGCCGCCTCTGGTATTTGCTCACGGCATCATGGACGACGGCCTCTGCTTCCTACCGATCGCCGAACAGTTGGCCGGCGACTACGAGATCGTACTCTACGACGCCCGGGGCCACGGCAGGTCGGACCCCTCGTCGAGCGACACCACGCTTGTGTCGCGGGCGCGTGACCTGGGCGGGCTCGTTCAGGCTCTGCACTTGGAGAAACCGGGCCTGGTCGGTCACTCCCTCGGCGCTGTCACGGTCGCTCTGTGCGCCGGGCTGTTCCCCGACATGCCGGGCCGCATCGTCCTCGAGGACCCTCCGCCGCTCGCTTCTCTCCTGCACGATGCCGCTCAGGGGGAGCGGTGGGCGCGCTGGCGCGAATGGACCGTAGCCGA
>JAKAHF010000421.1 GCA_021815245.1 Actinomycetes bacterium | reverse complement strand
ATACGGGGTTTGGAGGCCAGGGCGCGGGCTATCTCGACCAGCCGCTGCCGGCCATAGGGAAGGCTGGCGGCCGGGAGCGCGGCACAATCCGCCAGTCCGAGGAATTCAAGAACGGCCATGGCCTCATCGCGAGAAGCACGCTCCTCTCGGCGTTGATAGGGAAGACCGAGGCCGCACGCCCAAAACCCCGACCGCTCGTGCCGATGACGGCCGACGAGAACGTTCTCGAGGACGCTCATGTTTGAGTAGATGCGGAGGTTCTGGAACGTTCGGGCCAGACCCAACCGGGCCGTTCCCGCCGTCGTGAGTTCCGTCACGTCTTCGCCGGCAAACGTGACTCGACCGGCCGTGAGCCTCTGAAGGCGGCTCACCGCGTTGAACACGGTGGTCTTGCCGGCGCCGTTCGGACCGATCAGCGCGACGATCTGCCCTTCTCTCACCTCGAGAGACACATCATCCGCCGCCTTGAGTCCGCCAAAACGCACCGAAAGGCCTTCGGCGCGAAGCAGCGGCTCACGTGGAGCATCGGCGCCACGATCGAGCGCCGGAGCGACCGAGGCGCACACCGGGCGGCTGACGTCTTCGACGGTGGTCGCGGGGAGATCCGCCCGGTCGACGAGGCCCGCACCGGTCGACAAGGCGACCGCAGTCCCCCTGCGCAGCCAGCTGAGCACCTTGGCACGTTGCTCAGGCCGCAAGGCCAGCCCGGCGGGAAAGAAGATCAGCAGAAGGATCATGACCACCGCGTAGGTGACACCGCTGTAGCCGTGCTGAATGCTCGTGAAGCCGTAGACGACCCAGGTCATCACCACCGCGCCCACGATCGCGCCCCAGGCGGAGCCCACCCCACCTACCAGCATCATGACGATCGGCAAGACAGCCGCCGAGAAGGTGAACGCATTGGGCGATACCGCGTTGATGATGAAGGCGAAAAGACCGCCCGCCAGACCGCACACGACGGCGCTCGTCACGAAAGCGAGCAGCTTCCAGTTCGCCGTCCTTACGCCCAGGGTGTCGGAAGCCAACTCGCTGGTCGCGATGGCCCTAAGCGCCCGCCCGAACCGGTGCTTGAGCGCCCGCGAGACCACGAACAGGATGAGGATGGCGATTACCCACACAAGGTAGTACTTGCTGAGCGAGGACTGGAAGCTGAAGCCCAGAATCCGCAGGGGCGGAATCGGGGCGAAGCCGTTCGGACCGCCGGTCACGCCGCGCAGTTGAATCACCATAACCAGGACGATCTGCCCCAGGCCGATAGTAGCGAGGGCCAAGTAGAAGTACCGGAGCTTGAGCACGGGCCTCCCCACGATGAGGGCGACGGCCCCTGCCGCGAAGGCGCCAAGGACAAGGCACGCAAGCGTAGGCCAGGAGAGCTTCGTGGCAAGAAGCCCCGCGGTATATGCGCCGATGCCGTAGAAGGCGGAGTGGCCGAAGGAGAGTTGCCCGGCTTGGCCCAGAATGACAACCACGGCAAGCGTGAGGATCGCGTACAAGCCGGCGCTCGTCATGACAGACAGGCTGTAGGCGCTCCCACCCACGAGCGGCCACCCGAGCAGACACACCACGAGAAGCGCCCTCACGAGAAGCGTGCGGCGAACCGTGGTCAATCTAGTCATGCGGGCGCCGCTCATCGGGCTTCTCCCTCGATAGCCGGCGTGCCGAGGAGGCCTTGGGGCCGTAGGTAGAGAACCGCGATGAGGATGACGAAAGCGATGGCGTCCTGATAGCCGACGGGAAGCCATCCCGTGGCAAAGGACTGGATGATGCCCAGCGTCACTCCGCCCACCACCGCCCCCACGGTGGAACCCCATCCTCCCAGAATGGCCGCCACGAACCCACTCAGGGCAAACACGCCGCCGGAGAGATAGGTCGTCGGTGTGATGTTGCTGATCGCGATTCCGCCGAGTGCCCCGATAACCGCCCCGATAGCGAAGGCAAGAAGGATCATCGTGCCGGTTGATACGCCACAAACCGCCGCGGCCTCTAGATCTGAGGCGGTGGCCGTCATCTTCTTGCCCATCCGAGTCCGCACCGTGAAAAACCAGAGGGCCAAGACGATGACGAACATCAGGCCGACCACCCACAGACTCTGGACGGGAACGTACAGGCCCCCGACAGACAGAGGTTTGCGATCGATGAATGCGGGCAGGGCAAGACCGTATCCACCCCACCGCAGGAGGGCAACGTTCTCAAAGAGGATGCTGAGCCCGATCGTGGCCAGGATGACCGATACGAGCGAGATGGTGACCAGGCGCCGGAGAACCACCCAGTAGACGGCCACGCTGAGGAGAGCCACGAGAACCACGGCGATCAGGCCGGACAGCCAGTAAGGCAGGCCGAGCGTCCGCACGAATGAGTAGCAGATGAGCGCGCCCAGCATCACAAAGCTTCCCTGCGCCATGTTGACTATCCGCGAGGTGCGATAGATGGTCACATAGCCGAGAGCCACCAAGGCGTAGATGCTACCCATCGTGATTCCAGTGATGAGCAACTGAATGACTTTGACCACAGTCTCCCCTATCTGGGACTTCCGCAAGAATCCAAGGACTCCGGAGCGCGGTCTCCCGCGCCTGTGTCACCGCGAAGTACTTGGGTGGACAGGCGCGGGAGGCCAGAAGGTCGGCGACTACTTCAGTACTGTGACGAACTCGAACGCACCGTTCTTGATTTGCAGCAACACCATCTGACCGATCTGGATGCCCTCGTTCGGGTTCTGGTCCGATAGAGAGACCAGCCCGATGGTGGTCTGGAGGTTTGTGATGTTGTGCAGGGCAGCGCGGACCTGCTCGCGATCGGTCCCGCCAACCTTGAGCGCCGCCGCCATGACACAGACGTAGCTCGCGCCGTCGGCCGCCAGGCTGTTCACCGGATAGTTGTATTTCTTGGTGAACGTTTCGGTGAACTTGAGCTGGAGGGCTTTGACTGGCCAATCCGAGGGCATTTGCCCCGACACGGCGCCGCCGCCGGTGTCGAGAACATAGAGGCCTTCAACGGCCTCGGTGCCCCCGATGGCGATCGTCGCGGGGTGGTCGGCAACCGGACTGCCGAACATGGGCACGGTCACGCCGCGGTCCCGCAACTGCTTGTAGAGAACTGGAGTGTTGACCGGCGTGCCCATCACCAGAACGCCGTCCGGCTTGAGGGAATTGTACGTTTCCATGAACTTGTTCACGATCGGCTGAAAGTCGGACTGATCGGGAGCAAAGGTGTCGGGCAGCTTCGTGATGGTGATGCCCTCGGCTTTCGCAAGTTCGACCGCGACGTCGACCGGCTCTTGGTTCGACGTCAGCACATCGGAGAGCGCGACGACGTTCTTGAGACCGGCATACTTGAGTTCTTTGACAATAGCGTCACCCAGAACTCTGTTACTCGGATCGGAGAACACAGTCCACTTAGAGGGCGACGTCTGCTCGGCGGCGATCATCTCAAGAGAGGCGGGGCTGGCGATCACGCCGGGTATCTGCTGAGCCTCGGCCACGCCTCGGGCGGCCGGGGTTATGGGATTGAAGAAGGGCCCGATGATCCCGGTGATGCTCTTGTCGGCGGCGAACTTCTGAATGAT
>JAKAHF010000420.1 GCA_021815245.1 Actinomycetes bacterium | reverse complement strand
ACGACGCAGCCAGCACGTACCAGCCATAGAAAACGTGGGGAAAAACGCGTCGCGTACTCATCGCCGACGTCGATTCTATCGCACCGTCGCCGTCGGACCGAGCGGTAGGGTCAACAGACGCCGCCCTACTTCTTGCGCCCGCCGGCTCCGGAGCCCGCGCACCGCCCGATCGACTCGATTGCGGGCGTCACGCTTCGCTGTCAGGCCGCGGCAGCTTGCTTTCGCGGCGCCGGCACGGTGTGCCGATGCTCGCGGATGAGGAGGGTGCAGACCAGGGCGATGCCTGCGCTGATCGCCGAGAGGAGCAAGGCGAGGTCGTAGTCGCCGGTGCGGTCGTAGATGACGCCGCCCACGTAGGCCCACAGCCCGCCGCCGACCATGTGCACGGTGTTGATGAATCCGGAGATGAACCCGATGTGCGTCGTGCCATACAGGGAACTCACCAGCGTCGGTACGAGCGGCGCCGTCACGAGCAGCGTGATTCCGAATCCCAGGGAGAAGATCCAGAACGGAACGACTCCCTTGAACTCGATCACCATCACGCAGAGCACGACCCGCAGGGCGAAGGTGACGATGATGGGTAACTTGTTGCCGATAGCGTCGGCGGCCGGCCCGGCCAGCAGGACACCGGCCAAGCCAAGCAGTCCCAGCCAGGCGAGCATGCTGGCGGCGGTGCCGTCGGAGAGCCCGTAGTCGGTTGCCATAGGAACCAAGTGGGTGGTCACCAGCATGTCGGCGCTGCCGCACACGAACATGGCGAGGGCGAACATCCACAAAGAGCGCGAGCGCATGGCCTGGCCGAGGGTGAGGTCGCGGGCGACGGCGAGTGAGGGGGCGCCGGCCAACGAGGAGACGCCGGTCGGTGCGGTAGCCGCGATCTCAACACCACCGGCGGTCCCGCCGTCGGCGTCATTCCCGCCAGGGGGGAGTTCCGCGCCTCCGTCGACGTACTTGTCGGGGTCGCGCCGCAGCACTCCGAACACGAGAGCGAGGTTGAGCACGAAAGCGATCCCCGCGATCCACAGGATCGTGACCCGCCATCCCGACGAGTGGATCATGTCGGAGAAGATCGGCAGCAGGAAGAACTGCCCCAAGGAGCTGCCCGCGAACGCCAGGCTGACGGCGAGGCCTCGGCGTTTCTTGAACCAGTGGCCGATCACCGAGCCGAAGATGGGGACGGTCGTGCCGCCCAAGCCGGCGGCGTTGAGCACGCCGTAGTAGAGCAGGAACTCCCAGAGGGAATGCATGGAGGCCATCAGCGCGTAACCGGCCGAGAAGAGCACGGTGGATACGGCGATCACCCATTTCGCGCCAAAGCGGTCGTAGAGCCGCCCGGTCAGAAAGACGGTCGCCGCGTACACCGCCATGTTGAGGAAAATGCCGGACGAAAGCTCGCCACGACTCCAGCCGAAATCGGCGGCCACCGGCTTGACCAGCATGCCGACGATGTATCGGCCGCCGGTGTTCAGAAACAGGATGGCGAAGGCCGCGGCAAGGACGTACCAGCCGTAGAAAATGCGGGGAAAACGTCGTCGGGTAGTCATGACCGAGGTCGATTCTATCGCACCGCCGCCGGAGGACCGGACGGTCGTGGCAACAGACCGCTACGTACCTGCGCTCGCTCCGTCGAGCGTCTCGGTGCTCGTGTGGCCGGCCTGGTTGCGTCTCGCCGGCCGCACCATCAGCTCGACCTCGCAGTCAAGGGCGCCGAGCAGTTCTACCATCTTGTCCAGCGACTTGGTCTTGTTGGTAGGATCCAGAAGCCTGGAGAGTTGAGAGGCGGACGTCTTGATCCTGCGAAGTAGCTCGTTCTCGTGAACCTGACGTGAACTCATGCATCTGCGCGCCTCGATGGTAAGGCGGTAGAGCAGAAGGTCGCGCATGTACTTGGGATCCTCGTTGTACTCGAGAATGGAGTCGACGTGAATCGAGCCCTCTTCGCCCGACCTCAAGACGTACGTAAATGCCTCCCGGCCAAGCTCATCGTCGACGAAGACCCGCTCGATCGGGTCCGAGGGGTTCGGTGCCGGATCGGCCTTCGAGTAGGGGAACGCAAGAAGGTCTCCGCCAACAGCTACTTCGAAGGCTCGCTTGTGGTTGTTCGCTCTTACGGTGGCGATCTTCACAGCAATCGTTCTTGCTCCAGTTCGCGTAGGAGGTCCCTGACTCGATTGGAGGCCGATCCTTCCATGGCCTGACCGCTGTCGAGGTCCCACTTCACCACGAGCTTGCCGTTCTTGTAGACGTGGACATGTCGCGGCGAGTGGTCGCCATTCCAGCCCACGAAGACATATCCGCCGCGGCGCCTCTTCGGCATTTTCTACTACCCTACACGGTAACACTATTCCAGGGCCCTGGAAACCAGTGTGACCGGAAACCGAATCAATGGGATGCGGCGTTGGTGGGAGGTTGGCGGTCTTAGCAGCCGAGGAAGTTGCCGCTCTGTGGCTCAGCCACGAGAACTGACCACCAAGCTCTATCTGCCGTGTGCGCCTTTAGTTCGCACCGCCATCAGTGGTCACCTGTCGGGCCGGGTTCAGATTGCCGGGGTTCTTCTGTGCCTTGCCATCATCGCTCTGTCCTCCATTGGCTGCGGCCCGGGATATCCCCCCGACAACACCATTGCTGTCCCCGTGGTTGCGTTTGACCCGCAGGGCAACCTGCTGGTCGCGTATCAGGTCAACGACGGCGAGAACCCGATGACATACATGCAGAAGATTGCGCCGAGCGGAGATCGACTGTGGGGGGAGAGAGGTGTCCGACTGGACGAAAGACAGCCGGAGCGCTTCATAGGGCCCCAGGCGAAACCGTCTCTCACGAGGCTGATTGCCCATGAAGACGGCGACGCGACCATCTTCTGGACCTACGAGGATGTGCTTTTCGCCCGGAGACTGGACAGCAATGGTGAAGCAGCATGGAAGACGGAGTGGGTTGAACTGGGTAGCGCTCAGGAATTGCACCGCGGGGAGCGGGGACAGTGCGTTGCCATCGCCGATGGGTCGAACGCGCTGGTGGTCTGGATTGACGCAGCCGGCGCCCTTCGATTGCAGGCCGTGAACCAAGACGGAAACCTACTGTGGCCGGAACAACCGCTCGCCCGGGGTGTGCTCAAGGTTGAGGCCGTGCGGGATGAAGTCGGAAATACCTGGGTGGTATGGGCCGAGGCGGCTGGACAAGGCATCTACCTCCAGGTAGTCGATGCCAAAGGCAGCGCAATCTGGCCAGAAGCCAAGATGCTAGACGAGAAGGGTGAGCCGGGTCCGAAAAGCGGCACGCCCAGCATCTGGCTCACTGAGGACGACTCCGGCAAGGGCGCCGTGGCATGGCGACACGATAGTGCCGGTTCATTGGAGATATTCAGCGTCGCCATAGATGGTGAGGTGTCGGAAAGCGGCGTTACCCTGGTACTCCACGGGCAAGACCGCGTGCAACTGACAAGCGATGCGAATGGCGGACTTTTCGCCTTCGGGAGCACGGGCGATTCGATACTGGTTCAGCGCATCGATTCGAGAGGCCGGATGACGTGGGGCAACGACGGGCTGTCGGTGGCAATCGACACGGGGT
>JAKAHF010000419.1 GCA_021815245.1 Actinomycetes bacterium | reverse complement strand
GCCCCTTGTTTACGTCGACAGAGTTGGGTATCTTCCCCCGCTCATGACCAAGAGGGGGGCCGGCCGGAGAAGGCGGTAAATACCGCTTGCTCAGGCTCAGGGGCACTGGTAAGGTAAGGAAGTAGTAGCGGACAAAGGGAGGAAGCTGTGACCAAAGCCGAGTTTGTGGACAGACTTGCAGCGAAGAGCGGTCTCACGAAGAAAGACGCCGCCAGCGTGGTTGACGCGTTTGTCGAAGTGGTCACCGACGCCCTCAAGCAGGGTGAGGACGTTCAGTTCACCGGTTTCGGCAAGTTCTACGTTCAGGAGCGGGAGGCCCGCCAGGGCATCAACCCCCAGACGAAGAGCAAGATCGACATCCCGGCAAGCAAAGTCCCGAAATTCAGCGCGGGTCTGGCTCTGAAGAGCGCTATCAAATAGCTTGCCTCGTCATCGTGCACACAAGGGCCGCCGCGAGCGGCCCTTTCTTCATGGTGAAACGGTGAGCCGGTCGACTCTCAGGTCAAAGGACGAACCACGATGAGCAACGAGAACTTCGCCGATCGGCTGATCCAGGCGAGCGAACGCAAGCGTTCGCACGTGATGGTCGGTCTCGATCCTGACTACGAGCTTCTTCCCGCGAGTATCCGCGACGCGTGCTTGAGAGACGCGTACGCCAGCGATGAAGAGATGAAGGTCGACTGCTTCAGACGGTTTCTCAGCCAGCTACTCGAACGGCTGCGCGATGACGTGGTGGCGGTCAAGCCTCAGGCGGCGTACTTCGAGGCGCTCGGCGCTCCCGGGTATGCCCTGTATCTCGAGATCGTGAGGATCGCGAAGGACATGGGCTATCTGGTGGTGGCCGACGTCAAACGTGGAGACATCGGCAGCACCGCGGGGGCCTATGCGCGCGGGCACTTCGATCTTGCCGGCGCCGACGCCCTCACCGTGAACCCCTATCTGGGAGCCGACGGTCTCGAGCCGTTTTTCAAGCGGTGCCGCCACGACGGCAAGGGCGCGTTCGTCCTGGTCAAGACGTCGAACCCGAGTTCGGTCGACATCCAGGATCTGAGACTGGGCTCAGGCGAGACCGTTTACGAGCGCGTGGCCGGCCTGGTCAACGAGTGGGGCGTAGGCACTGAGGGGGATCATGGCTATCGCTCGATCGGAGCGGTGGTGGGAGGCACCCATGCGCGGCAGGGCGCCGAGTTGCGGGGTCTTTTGAAGGGAGTCCCTCTGCTGGTGCCTGGATATGGAGCCCAGGGCGCGACTGCCGACGATCTTCGGGGTTTCTTCGACGAGCAGGGTCGAGGGGCGGTCGTCAACTCGGCGCGCGCCATCCTCTACGCCTATCGCAGGCGCCCGGACACCTCGTGGCAGGACGCGGCCGCCTTGGAGGCTCGCGAGATGAAAGCTGCTCTCTGGAAGGCGGCGGGCAGGTAGGACCATGGCGTTCGAAGACGACGATCCCGATTTCGACGATCTCGACCCTACGTACCAGATCTTCAGGCGGAGGACCCCGGCGTTCGGCCTGATACTGCCGGTGATCATGCTGATCATCGTGGTCGCCGTGGTCAGCGGTCTCGTCTTCGGCGGCGTGATCAAGGGGAGTGCCGCACGTGAGGCCGGCAGCGACGCACCCACCACACAGCCCACGGTGCAGATCGTCCCGTAGCGCAAACCCCAGGTAGGGGCCTCGCCGGGTCGACCGCGCCCTACCCGGCGGGGCTGCGTCTGCGCAGGTCCTCGTACAGGAAGATCAGAACGAGATTGAAGACGAGGAACACGATCGCGTCGAGCAGGATCTGCGCGACCGGCAGCAGGATCGAGATGCCGCCCTCGCCATGGTAGAAGTGGCGATAGAGGTAGTACAGCCCGGCGGCGATCAGGTCATAGACGATGAAGACGATCAGCACCTCTATCCAGCCGTGGCGCAGAAGCTTGATGCTGCGACGGATGGCCGCCATGACCGACACGCCCTCGAAGACGATGACGTAGTCGGCAAAGACGATGAGAAGCAGGATCGCGAGGCGAGCGCCCTGTATGACCACGCTCCAGTTGGTCTCCAGCGGACCGGAGAGCGGAGCCACCCAAAGCACCAGACCTGAAAGCAGGTAGAAGAGAAAGAGATTGGCGGCCTCAGCCCAGCGGCGCGGCGCCAGCGGATATCCCGGTCCGGCCATCGCGTGGTAGAGGGGGGCGAGGATCAACGCCGTGAACAGGCATGAGGCTATGCCCGCAAACGCGGCGACACCCAGCACCGAGGTGAACTCCAAGCCCGTGAGGAACTGATCGCGCACGTACACGGCGCGCTCGAAATTCGCTGTGAAGAACTCGCTCCAACTCCACGGTCCGTCGGCCGCCGCGTATACAGCGAGAAAAGCCAGCGTGTCGATGACGGCCAGTGCGACCGGATAGAGAAAGAGCCACTGCTTGCGGATCAGACGGCTCCACGCGCGGCGTACGACGTCGACGATCGTGGCACCTCCCGGTCGACCGATTCTTGCCCTGTTTCCAGCGCCGAAGTATAACATCGGGCCCTGGGCTGCCGGGCCGGAGACGGGCCTCGCGGGGAGCGAAGAACCCCATGCTATACTCCTTGACATGAAGCCTTCCAGAGACCGACTGCGGCGGCTCTGCCCGATTCTCCTGTTCGTAGCCGTGCTGGCGGTGACGATCTCTACACTGGTGGCGACGGCGGAGGGTACGACTGCGAAGAGCGCGCTGGCGCCGACCTCCCTCCAACAGGCGAGCGTGACCGTCAAGGCTGCCGATCTGGGTGACTTCTCCGGAGAGGCGCCGGTCATCGAGTCGCCTGCGGCCATCCTCATCAACGCCACCACCGGCAAGGTTCTCTACGAGCACAACGCCTACAAGGTGCGGCGTATGGCCTCGACCACGAAGATCATGACGGCCATCTTGACGCTCGAGAAGTTGAAGCTCGACGACACGGTGGTCGCCTCAGAGAACGCCGTGAACACCATAGAGCCGGTGCCGTTTCTCAAGGTGGGCGATACCTTTACGGTTGAGCAGATGCTGTACGCCATGATGCTGAGAAGCGCCAACTCGGCGGCCGTGGTGTTGGCGGAGGCCTGCTCGGGCAGCGTCGCGGACTTCGCCGACGAGATGAACGCGAAGGCCGCCGACTTGGGCATGACCGCCAGCAACTTCATCAACCCGAACGGGCTCGACACGACGGGCCATGAATCCTCCGCGGCCGACATGGCCACGCTTGCCCGCTACGCGATGCAGAACGAGAAGTTCCGCGAGATCGTGAGCACGAAGGAGTACACTCTCCCGCTGCCCGGCCGCAAGGCGCTCACATGCGAGAACACCAACCAGCTTCTGGGCAAGTACGATTGGGTCACCGGCATCAAGACCGGTCTGACGCCCAAGGCTGAGCAGTGTCTCGTCGCGTCGGCTACGAGAGACGGTGTGAATGTGATCAGCGTGGTGCTGGGGCAGCCGGTGCCCAAGGTGTGCTTCGCCGAGAGTGCCGCGCTTCTCGACTACGGCCTGGGCCAGTGCAAGCCGCTGACTTTGCTCGAAGAGGGCCAAGTGATGGCTGAGGCGGAGCTGCCCAGATCGGAA
>JAKAHF010000418.1 GCA_021815245.1 Actinomycetes bacterium | reverse complement strand
ACCAGCCCGGCCGGCCAATGGTGGCCACGGAAGAGTCGATCCGGCGGATCGGTCTGGGCGTCGACCCCTGGAACCCTCTCTGGCACGACGAGACGTACGCCAAGGACACACGCTGGGGCGCGATCCTAGCCTACCCGACATATGAAGGCTTCTTCGGTGAGACCGGCATCATGCAACTTCGCGCCCCCGCCGAGTGCGGCCGGCAGTACATGATCTGGATGGGTGAGGACTACGAGTTCGAGAGGCCGGTGGTGCCCGGTGACAGCTTCCGGGTCTACCAGCACCGTCCCCAGATCTTCGATGTCACGCCGCGCGGCAGTCGAGGCCCTCGGACTTATGGCCTGCTGGAGGGCGATCTCGAATACTTCGACCAGGGCGAGCTGCCGATCGGCCGGCTGAGGAACTACGTCCAACGGACGTTCCTCTCCGAGCCACCTGCGATCCATCCCATGCCGGAGTACTCGTACACAAGGGACGAGATCGAGTACCTTGGCCGCCTGATGAAGGAAGAAGAGGTCAGAGGCGCGGCGCTCCGCCGCTGGCAGGACGTGCAGGTGGGCGACGAGACGAGGCCCATCGTGACCGGACCAACGACCATGGGCGCCAATTCGCTCGTCTCGGCCATTACCCCGGACCTCGGCGACTTCTTCAAGCACACACGCCATTTCTTCCTGGATTCGCTCGGCGACAAGCTGGGCCCGGAATTCATCCCCAACCCGGCCGACCCGTCAAGCGGCCGTTACCTCATCAGAGGTGGACCGATGGGCCGCCACTATTCCGACCTCGCCGCTCAGGCCGAGGGCGAGCCGTGCGCCTGGTTGTTCGGCGTTGTCTCGCGCTATTCGCTCTTGCGCGTGCTCACCAACTGGATGGGAGACGACGCTGTCCTCCGCCGGTTCTGCTGGCGCCACATGACCCGCACGCGTGTCGGCGACGCCATGGTCGCCCGGGCCAGGGTCGTGGGCAAGCGGGTCGAGAACGGAGATCACCTGGTCGATTTGCACGTGTGGCTCCGCAACCTGCGGGGAAATGTGTCCGAAGCTGCGGTGGCAACGGCAAGCCTGCCCACCTCGGGGGCGGAAGGCGGGGCGGCGGCAGCGGCGGTAGCGCCTCAAGTCGCGTCGGCGCCGGTGACCGCGTTCGAAGTAGGCGACAGGGTGCGGCTGAAGCCCCAGCCCGAGTGGCCGATGCCGCCGGGCTTCCAGCTCGCGGGCGCCGAAGGGACGATTGACAAGTGGGTGCACTACGACGATGCGATGGCGGAGTTCAAGGATGTCGTGGTCTGCGTGCGCATCGACGAGGCGCAGGGCGACGGCCAGGTCTATGCCGGCAGCTCTCTGCACTTCCGGCCTGATGACCTTGAGGCTGTTGAGGAATGAAGCCTGATACGCTGGCGGGTGTGGAGGCGGGTCAGTGAAACGGTTCATTGTCAAGCGCTTGATCCTCGCGATCATCACGCTCTTCGGGGTGAGCCTGATCGTGTTCGTAGCGGCCCGCCTGACCGGGGATCCGGTTCTTCTGTTCGCCCCGACTACGGCCACCGAGGAGCAGTTGCAGGAGTTACGGGTGGAAATGGGTCTGGACAAGCCCATCCCGGTCCAATACCTGGTCTTCGCGCGCGACGCCCTGAAAGGCGACTTCGGGACGTCGCTCAGATACAGCCAACCCGCCATGCCTTTGGCCCTCAAAAAGATCGGGCCCACTCTCGAACTGGTTGCTTACTCCTTCGTCATCGGCGTCATATTCGGTGTCCTCCTCGGCATCACGTCTGCAACCAAGCCGGGGTCTATTCAGGAACGATCAGGCACCACCTTCGCCATGCTCGGTCTGTCCGTGCCGGGGTTCTGGCTTGCGGTCATCCTCATGCTGGTGTTCGCTGTGAAGCTCCCTTGGTTCCCCACCAGCGGTAGGGAGGAGCCGCTCTCGAGGGTGGTGCCGACGATCTCGGTGGCGTGGGTCGCGGTAGCCCAGATCATGCGTGTCACCCGGTCGGCCATGCTGGACGTGCTCGGCAGCGACTATGTCAAGATGGCCAGGATCAAGGGTCTTGGCGAGCGCATGGTCATCTGGAAGCACGCCCTGCGCAACGCTCTCGTGCCGGTGCTTGGCATCGCCGGCTTCCTGTTCGCCATGTTGATCGGCGGCTTGGCGCTCGTAGAAAGCATATTCAGGTGGCCCGGCATCGGCCAGATGCTCATAGAGGCGGTCTTCGCCCGTGACTTCCCACTGGTGCAGGCCGGCGTCCTCCTGGTTTCGGCCATCGTCATCCTCGTCAACCTGGTCGTTGACCTCCTCTACGGTGTCATCGACCCGCGGATCAGGTACGAGTGATGATGCCGCTGTTCATTGCGCGCATGCTGGGTTGGGGGACCGCTCCGGGAGCCCACGCGGGTACCGCGACGGTCGATCTCGAGGAGCTGCAGTGCAAGCTCGGCAAGGGCCGGCGCCGGATGCCGATTGCGGCGATCATCCTACTTGCTCCTCTGGTTATCTTCGGCCTCTTCGGGTCGTTGATGGCGCCGCATGAGATCATGGGCCCCCCCAATTCGGCCAATGCATTACGACCGCCCGCCTGGATGGACGGCGGCAGTTGGTCGTACCTGCTGGGCACGGACAAGCTCGGTAGAGACCTCCTCAGCGTGCTCATGGTCGGAGCGCGGACGTCACTGATCGTGTGCGTCGTGGGAGTGCTCTTCGCCGGCGTCATCGGCGTCGTCCTCGGGCTGACGGCCGGCTATTTCGGCAAGTGGATCGACAATGTCATCATGCGGGTGGTGGACATCTTCATGTCGATTCCCGGCATCCTCTTCATGCTGCTTTTCGCCGCAGCGCTGGGCCCCGGGATCAGGACCATCATCATCTCCATGGGACTGCTGATGTGGTGCGGGTACACCCGCGTGATGCGTGGCGAGGTGCTGAGCGTCAAGGAGCGCGAGTTCGTCTCCATGGCCAAGGTCATGGGGGTGAGCCGCTCCCGGATACTCTGGAGGCACATCCTGCCCAGCGTAGGCAGCACGGTTATCGTCATGGCCAGCCTGCAGGCGGGCGGCGCCATCATGATGGAGGGCGGCCTGTCCTTTCTTGGGCTGGGGGTGCAGCCGCCGTATACGACCTGGGGCCGCATCATTGCCGAGAACAGGAACGTCATGACGACGGCCTGGTGGGTGCCGGTCTTCGCGGGCCTGCTGCTGATCATGGCCATCTGGGGGTTCAACGTGCTCGGCGACTGGCTGAGGGACGTGCTGGATCCCAAGATGAGGCGGCGTTAATGGGCGGCGTGGGCGAAACGGGGGGAACGGGCGTCCAGGGGACGGTCCACGAGCCGCTCCTGTCAGTCCGAGACCTGCAGACCTACGCCTTCACCAGGGAGGGCATAGTGAGGGCGGTCGACGGTGTTTCGTTCGAGTTGCAGCCGGGGGAGGCCATGGGGCTCGTGGGAGAGTCGGGTTGCGGCAAGAGCATGACCTGCCACTCGATCATCGGTTTGTTGCCCACGGCGGCGCGCACCGTCGGCGGCAAGATCGTGTTCGAGGGCGAAGACCTGACCGCCAAGCCCGAGGCCGAACTGGCGGGC
>JAKAHF010000417.1 GCA_021815245.1 Actinomycetes bacterium | reverse complement strand
GGGTACGCGTTCCCGTTCGCGACCATCGCACTGACTGCCTTCGATTGCATCAGCGACTTCCTCCGAGGGCTGCGAGGCACTCTGCTCGATATGTACCAAGTGCCGGACAAGCTACTCGCCGCCGTAGAGATGTATATCCCATGGACCATCGAGCAGGCTGTGCTTCAGGCCAGGCTGAGTGGCAACCAAGGGGTCTACGTAACGCTTCACCGCGGGGCAGCCGGATTCATGTCGAACGAGCAGTTCTCGCGTTTCTACTGGCCGAGCCTGAGGGCGCTCTTGCTGGGGCTCATCGACGCGCGTCTCACACCAATACCCCTTTTCGAAGGCGACTTCACGCCGCGACTCGAGTACTTGCAGGAGCTGCCGCCAGGAAAGGTCGTGGGTCACTTCGACAAGGTCGATCGTCGGAGGGCCAAGGAATTGCTGGGCGACGTCATGTGCTTCTGGGGCAACGTGCCTTCTTCGCTCTTGTGCACTGCGAGCCCGCGGGAGGTGAAGCAAGACGTCAGGCAACTCATAGACATCTTCGGCGACAACGGGGGCCTGATCATCGACGGAACGGTGGGCATCCCCGATGAAGCGCGACCCGAGAACGTCTTCGCGCTGAGAGAGGCAGTCAACGAATGGGGCATCTATTGAGACAGGAGGATGGAGCAATGAAGAGAGGGTATTGGATGGCGCTCGCGCTGATCCTCGTGCTGGTCGTCGGTGGCTTCGCCGCGGCTTGCGGCGGGGGCGCTGAGACGACCACCACCGCACCGTCAACGACGGCCGCGCCGTCGACTGAGACCACCACCTCACCGTCAAGTGACACGACGACGCCGTCTACCGACACGACTGTGGCCGCCGGCCCGGTCAGGATCGGCATCGCCATCTCGCTCACCGGCAACGGGTCGGCTCCGTGCGAGCAGATCAAGCAGGGCTTCGAGACCGAGGCGGCCTACATCAATGCCAACGGCGGCATCAAAGGCCGTCAGGTCGAGCTCGTTTTCATAGACGACCAGTCTGGTATGGACACGTCGGTGGCGGCGGTTCAGTCGCTCATCGACCAGAAGGTCGACGTCATCATCGGCCCGTTCCCTCAGTGGACCCAGCCGCCGACATTTGACATGACCGAGGAAGCGGGAATCCTCCAGATCGCATTCGGACCGCCGACCGAAGACATGTTGAAGGCCTTCCCCTACAAGACCGTGTTCGCTCCTGCCACCGGCGCCGACGGATGCGCCGACGCGTATGTGAAGGAAATGCTGGCTGAGGGCAAGAAGAACGTGCTCATGGTTGGCGACAACATGGTTATCAGCCAGGACGAACTCAAACGACTCGAGAAGGATCTTCCCGCCGCCGGCATCCAGGCAACCCTCATGGGCGACACCTATGGCCTGGACGACACCGACTTCACCCCGATCGCGAACAAGATCGCCGCGAAGGCGAGGGAGCTCAATCCCGACGCCATCATCCTGGGCAGCAACCCGGTTGCGGTCAACCCGTTGACCAAGGCGTTGCGTGGTCTCGGTGTGAAGGTTCCCATTTACAACCAGGGCTCCGGCTCTCACCCGCTACCCATGTTCGCACCGGCCGGTTTCGACCCGGCCGTCGTCGCCGGTGACTACGCTATGGGTCCCGCCATTGTGGACCCGACCAAGGTTCCCGACACGTACCCGGCCAAGGCGGAACTCGTGGCCTTCGTCGAACGGTGGCGTGCGGGGCAGGCAAGGACCAGCCGTTCGCCAGCCTCTTCCTGGGCTTCGCGTATGACACCATTCACCTCGCCGAGCAGGCGATCACGAACGCTGAGACCCCGGATGCCGCCGGCTATGCCGCCGCCCTCGAGAAGATTGACTGGTGGGGGGCGCAGGGACACTACGTGTTCTCTGCTAGCGACCACATCGGCAACCACGGCGGCTTCATGCAGTGGCAGTACACCAATGGCGAAGGCTTCAAGTTCATCCGTGAGCTGAACTGAACCTGGTCCCTCTTCTGAGGGCGGTCGCGAGCTACGCGCGACCCTTCTGACCCACGGAGCGGCTCGCCGGCGACGGCGAGCCGCTCCGGCAATGAGAGGAGCCCTCGGAAAGCACGGGGCCGCCCGGACGACCGAGGCCGCGCTCCGTCACTCGACCGGCGGAAAATCGGGAGGCGGCGACTCCACCATGTCGCGGATCCTACTCTCGTACTGAGCGAGTTCGCTACTCACATCCACCGTGCCGTCGAGCGCGGCGCGAACAGCGAGCCACAACCAAACGTGAGTGCGAACTACATCAAGACGAGAGTACGTTTCATCCCAGGTCTGTCTCTCCAAAGCGCGTTCGATAGCACCGTTGAGACTGTAGGCAAGCAATTCGTCAGGAACCGAAGGCGGCGGAGAGCCCGGCTTACGAAGCGTCGCGAATTCGGCGATGATGTGCTGCATGATCAGGCCCCACGCTTCTTCGACCGGCTTACGCAGGTCGGTCTCGTCCTGGAGCTTGCTGTCGTTGACGAGGGCAAGCACGTCCGCACCGAGTCCGCGGATCGTGACCATCGACGAGGTCCTTTTCAGCAGTCGTTCGACCATGTCGGTCGACCGGGCGACCTCCTTCTCGATGCGAGCGGTTCCCCACTTGAGGTACGTGCTGAAGCATTCGACGAGCAGGTGGTGCTTGCTCGGAAAGTGATCGTAGAAAACCGAGGAACTGATGCCAAGGTCCCTGATCAACCCAGCCACTTGAGTGCGACGATAGCCCTTGTGCGCGAACTCAATAGTCGCGAAGCGAAGGATAGTGTCATGTACGCGCTGGTACTCCTCGGCTTCAAGGTCGATGGCCGTCTCACTAGCGTGCCGTACCTGCGTCTGAAGATCGCCCCTAATCTCCGACAGAGGCCGGCCGGCTGCCTTTGCCTCGGCGATTCTCTTGAGGAGGGCGATGTGGTCATCTGAATAGAGCGCGCGGGTGCCCGCCGTCTTCTGAGGTTGGGGTAGGAGGCCTTCGCGGATGTAGAAGTGGATAGTACTTCGCGGGATGCCCGTGGCACGTTCCAGTTCCGAAATTGTCAAAACCTGCACCATCTCGCGCCTCCCATTAATAACCTAGACATGGTATTCGGAGCTGTTCAGGTTCGCAAGTCAAGGCGAGGAGTATCGATGAGCACTTCAGCTGAACCGCAGCTCGCGGCGTGGGAGCAACGCTTGATTGGCCAGCGCAGTGGAGGTCCTTGAAAGCTGGAAGACCACCCTCCTTCGGACGCTGCTCGAGGCCGACTTCTTGCGCGGCCCATGGTCTGATGATGGACAGGTACCGCTCGCCTGAGAAGGTCGCGACCGCGTGTGAGCGTCTGGTCCCAGCGGCGATCGACAACCTGCGCGCGATGATCGAGACTGTGAAGGAGTACGGGTCCTACCGCCAGCGTGGCAGTCGACGTCCCCAGAACCGCCTCGAGAATGTCGCCGAGGCGCTTCGGGCACAGAAGAGGCTCGTGCCTACCCGGTACTCGACGTCGGAGGGGCGGCGAATGTGGCGAGCAGACGATGCAGATTGCGGGAAGACACCCCGCTAGCGATCACGTCTGCTTGCGCTCCCTGGAGTAGCGCAACGTCC
>JAKAHF010000416.1 GCA_021815245.1 Actinomycetes bacterium | reverse complement strand
CTCACTCAGGCCCTTGATCCTCGCCATCTTGATGTAGTCGCTACCCAGCACTTCGAGCATCGACGAGCGGGTTACCCTCATGATCTGCGCGAGAGACACCCAGGCGACCGAGATGGTCGGCAGCACTCTGGCGGCGGCGCTTTCCCTGCCGCTCGTGGGCAACCAGTGCAGCTTCACGCTGAAGATGATCATAAGAACGATGGCCAACCAGAATCCCGGCACCGCGAGACCCAACATGGCGAAGCCGGTGCCCGCTCGTTCTTGCACCGACCCGGGTCGGGTGGCCGCCACGATGCCGAGCAACACCCCGAAGATGAGCCCCAGGATGAACGCGTAGGCGACCAGTTCGAGGGTCGCGGGCAGCCGTTTCAGAGCCAGCTTGATCGCGGGTTGGTCGTACCTGAGCGACATGCCGAAGTCGCCCGTCACGGCGTTCTTGAGAAAGATGCCGTACTGAACGGGAATCGACCGATCGAGACCGAGCTGAGCGCGCATCTCCTGCACCTGCTCGTCGGTGGCTGTCGAGGGCACCATCAGAAGCGCCGGATCTCCCGTCAAACGCGCGGCCACGAAGACGATGAAGCTGATGCCGATCAGTGTGACGATCGCGAGCAGGAGGCGTTTGACGATGAAACGTCTCACCCGATGCACTCCAGATCGTCGGGCCTGAACAACAACGGGCTTCCGACGTACTCCTCTCCATCGTCGAACGCGTTGTCGATGCGCACGCATACGACGACGTCGGCGAACTCCACCATGGCCGCATCGTAGTCGACCCACTTGGAAACGGTGCCCTCAGCCCCCGCGAACGCCGAGCGAACGGCGGCGGGCCATTCCTGTGGAGCCCGCAGCCGCACGCGGTCACCGATCGCGAAGGGCGTGCCGGGCCGAGCGGGGACTCCTGTAGCCGCCCCTTCACCGGCTGCTCCCGTGTCTTTCTGGCTGCGAACGGGCAACGAGATCGTAGCCACGGCTGCCTCTGAGACGTTGCCCCTGAGATTCCGCAGCCACACGTGAAGGTCGACCATGTGCTCATCGTGCTCGACGTGCTTGCCCGTCACCACGGCCCGGGCTTCCATGGTGTCGCCTACGCGGGTCCGGGTCATATGCCGCCACTTGAACCGGCGCATGAACCCGTCGTCGCCCATCCAGTTGGTGAGCACCCGCAGCAACGAGAACCGCGACACCACGCCGAACAACCAGGCGCACGGTTCACCCTCAGCCTGGGCGGCGAGGTCCGACCAATGCCGGCTCATGGGCCCGCCCCGGATCAGGTAGCGACCGGTGGCCGGATTGAGCACGAACTCCGACCCGAGCTCCTCTCCGATCGATTCCAAGAAGAAGTGGCGGGGATGCATGAAGAAGTCACCCAGATCGGGGACGATCGCCGAAGTAAGGGAGTTGCTACCCATGTTGGTCGGGCCCGTGACGATCGGCGTAATCTCATCGCCCACCCGCACGTCGTCCCAGTAGCGGGTCTCACGACCACGTATCTGCTCTCCCCGCATCAGGTCGCCGATGTACCTGATCTCGTCGGCGGTGTAAAGGTACTCGGGCATCGGATGGACGGCGGGAGCCTGTGTGTGAAACGTGCGCTGCACGTAGTTGCGCAACCGACCCACCAACTCGCTGTGTTGGTTGAAGTAGTCGAGGTCGCCCTCGATCAGACCCCACACCCGGGGACCATCGCCCGCCGGAGTCACGTCGACGATCTCGGGCCGGGCCTGCCAGATGCGCAGAGCGTCACCGGGCCGGATCGGACGATGGAATTCGTAGTCTTCGCCCATCCAGATCATGTACTGCTGACCGCACTCCTTGGGAGCGCGCAGTTCCATGATGCCGGTGGCTCCGAAGAATCCCTGGTATGTAGGATAGGCCAGCATGGAGCCCCAGTGAGTGCCTACGCCATAGGCTTCGTCGTGCCACAAGGGATTCCAGGGGTCGACGCCAAGCCCGACCCTCCTGATGGAGTCCTCTGTGGCCACCATGGGCCGGCGAGGTTCGTACCAGCCGACCATGCCGTCGAACCGCTTGGCCTCGCTCTCGAGCATCTGCCGCTCAGAATCGCTGTATGTATTGCGTACTGCCATGTGACCTCGACCCCGACAGATAGTGCGACCTTGTCACCCGATGGATCGTGGGTGGGCGGCCGTCCGTCGGCCGTAGGCTCCCGGGCCGGCCGCGCGGCCGCCCACCTCACGTTGCTTCAGCTGCGTACTACGTATCAGCTACAGCTACTTGCGCGCAATGTTCTTCAGGTAGATGACCGCCGGGTCGTTCGCCGCCGGGGTGAACACGAGGTCCTTGCCGGTCGCGTAGACGGTGACGCCGGCGACGATCGGAGCGACCGCGAAGTCCTTGTAGATCTGCGCGAAGGCATCAGCGATCAGCTTGCCGCGCTCGGTGTTGTCGAACGTGACCAGACCCTTCTCGACGTCGCTATCGACCTGGGCGTTCGCGTACATACCCATGGGGTTCTTGCCATAGAACTGACGCTGCAGACCGTTGATCGGGTCGGGCGCGCCGCGCATCATCGGGCCCATGATGATGACGACCTCGGCATTGGGATCGCCGGCCCACGTACGCATCGATTCCATCATCTTGCCCATCTCGAGCGCCTGCACGTCACAGGTGATGCCGACGGCCTGCAGATAGAGAGCGACCGCCTCGGCCGCCTGCTGCATCTCGGCGCCCATCATCGGGTAGTAGAGCGGCATCTTGAAGCCGTCGGCGTAGCCGGCCTCAGCCAGCATGGCCTTCGCCTTCTCGACATCGAAGGGATAGGGCTTCAGATCGGGGTTGTAGCCCACTTCCCAGTCGCCCGGCCATGCGTTAAGGCCCGGGATGCCCTTGTAGATGTCGCGCTGTATGGCTTCCTTGTCGATGGCTAGTGAGATCGCTTCACGCACGCGAACATCGCCCCACGGAGCCTTCGGGTTCTTGGTGTGGAACTGCACGGAGATCGACGGGGCCGCGTCGAGGATCGCGACGTTGTAACCGGCCTCCTGGAGCCTGCCGGCTTGATCCCACGGCGTGGTGTCGACCAGGTCGACCTCCCCGGCCTCGAGCATCTGCACGCGGGTCATAGGGTCGCCCACGAACAGCATGTGGCCGAACTTGACCGCCGGCTTCTCGCCGTAGTAGCCGTCGAACCGGGCCAGATCCATGTACTCGCCGGTCTTCCACTCGACGAACTGATAGGCGCCGGTGCCGTTCGGCTTGGCCACGAACTCCTGCTCGCCCACTTTGTCGAAGTAGGCCTTCGACACGAGATACAGATGCGGAAAGCCCGAGTACATGACGAGCACGTTCGGAGTGGTGAAGACGAACTTGACGGTCAGGTTATCGACCGCTTCAACGCGGTCGAAGCCCTGGGCGAAGAGCCCGCCGTATTCTGGGTTGCCCGCGAGCGCGCGCTCGTGGCTGAACACCACGTCGGCGGCGGTCAACGCGTCGCCACTCTGGAACTTCACGCCGTCCTTGAGCTTGAACGTGATGGTCAGACCGTCAGGCGAGACCTCCCACGACTCGCAGACGCCCTTACCCATGTCCGGCTGGCCTTTGTCGTTCACGCTCACG
>JAKAHF010000415.1 GCA_021815245.1 Actinomycetes bacterium | reverse complement strand
AAGCCGAGGTGCCCAAGGACCTGCCCGAGCGCGAGCTCACCCGCGGCTGGCTGAAAGCCTCGCGCCGGGCGCTCGACCCCGCGCGTACCAAGCCGTGGAAGCCCTGGCACACCTTGAGCCCCGAGACTATCCGGCCGGTGGTGCCGGGCGAGATCAACGAGTATCAGGTGGAGATCCTCTCGACCGCCAACCTGTTCAAGACCGGGCACCGCATCTGCCTGGAGATCACATGCCTCGACCTGGCCGAGGGCGTCGCCGGCGAGACCTACGCCGAATACATCCCCAACCACGTGTGCTCATCGAAGACGGTGCTGCACAAGGTGTTCCACAACGCGGAGTACCCTTCGCACCTGCTCCTGCCGGTAGTACCTCGGTAGACTCGCCGCAGGCAGCGCGCGGACCAACGGACCCCGCCCGGTCTCGGGCGGGGTCCGCGACGACCTGATCTCGGCTGAGCCGGAACCATTGCCCCGCGTCGCCGAGTCGTATCGTTCGTAGAGCTCACAACACCTCTGAGGTTATCCATATGAGTCGTCCCCGCGTGGCCGCAATCGTCTCAGCCATCGTCGCTTCAACGAGCGCCTTTCTCGTCGTCAGCCGCTGGAGTCTCTTCGGCACGGTTGCCGGCGTGGTGCTGTTCACCGTCGTCAACACATTCGTATCCCACTGGTCGTCGGAAGGGCTGGATCGCGCGACCAGGGTCCTGCGCAAGCGCACGAGGCTGGGACGACGCATCACGCGGACCACCGCCGCGTCTGCCGAGGCCGCCGACGTTCAATCGCCGGCCGGCCCTGCGCCTCGCAGGGGAGCCGTGACCAACTGGCTGCTGGTCGGCTGCGCGGTCGCGGCGATGGCGCTGAGCGTCTACTCGCTCGCGTGGGCCGATCCCGGCAAGACTGTCGAAACGGTGGTCGTTCGGCAGCAGGTGATAGAGAAGACGGTCACCGTGACCACCGACGGCGCACTCACAGTGGCGCGAACAAGCGCCTCCCAGGACGTGGCCGGCGACGCTCAGGCGGTAGATGCGGTCGGCGCCGATCTGCCAGGCAGTGATGCCCAGAGCGCCGAGTCGACCACGACGACTGAAGCGGCTCCCGATGCGACCGCCTCGACCACGACATCGATCGCCGCGCCCGATCAGCCGGCCGGCGAGGGACCCTCCGCATCGACAACGACGACCGACCCGGGCACCGGCGGCATGATCGACCAGGGCACGGAGAGCCCTGTGTTGTAGCCGGCGCACTGTTGCCGCGAGAACGCGAAGCCGCCGTGCCGATGACCCGCTCGAGGCCGGGCTCGGGGCTGTGGGCGGCCGGTCTCTCTACTGGCCGGCCAGCCACCTCATCGCTTCATCGGGATCGGTGAAGACCTTGACCGTGACGCCTCGCTTCGAGAAGCGCTCGGTGAACTGCTCCATGCGCATTTTCGCGAGCACACCCTGGGGCTCGACGAGGGCCCAATGCTTCCAGCCGGCATTCATGACCTGCGCCTGCCAGACATCGACCGCCCATTTCTGGTCTTCTGGGGTCATGACCGGGTTGGCGCGATCGTCCGACAGCCATTTCGTCGCCCCGTGCTTCTTCATCGCGTCCACACCGGCCATCAGGGCATCGCGGAAATCCTTGCCGTGAGCGTACTGGTGCATCTTGTGATGGATCATCTTCTTGTCCGCGTGGTACCAGACGGTGATCTGCGGGGTGTCGAGAATGGTGACGGGTGGCATTCGGGTACTCCTTGTCGTACTGTGCCGCTTGTTCGGCGCTAGGCGGCGCAGCCTCTCTATGACTGGGGAAGGTAGTCGATGCGCTGCCGTCTTACCGGGGGGGGCATTCTACCATGCGCGTCCCAATTTTCGTTCTGGTGCAACTTCCTGCTCGGACACGGGCGGCGCCTCCTCGCGATCCGAGAACGGTTTACCTAAGAAGACTCTCATCGGTCGCTCATCAAGTGCTTAAGAAGCAAGGCTAGCCTCCCTCTCGACCACACAGAGGAACACTCCAGGAGGGTATGATCGCGTGATGGCCAGACGCCCGAAAGCACTCCAGTTGGCTCGCTATGCCGTGCAGTTCGTCGTTGCCGCCTACGTGCTGGTGATCGTCTTAGCCAACACGGCCGGCGAGAAATGGGCGTCCAACCTGCACACCATCTGCCCGTTCGGCGGAGTAGCAAACCTCTACACATATGCGGCAGACGGAGGCTACGTCGCCAAGCTGCACTCTGCCGTGTTCATCATGCTGCTCGCCCTGCTGATAGGGCTGGTGCTCACGGGCAAGACGTTCTGCGGGTGGATCTGCCCCCTCGGCTCCATACAGCAGGCCCTGGGCTGGGCTGGTCAACGGCTGTGGCCGCGCGCCTACAACAAGGTGCCGCGGTCGCTGGAGCGGGCGCTCCAGTATCTCAAGTGGGTGGTGCTCGCATGGGTCCTCGTGCAGACCGCCCGCAGCGGCTCCCTCATATTCCAAGACTGGGATCCCTACTACAACCTCTATCGCATCTGGACCGACGAGATCGCGCTGAGCGGCTACGCCGTCACGGGTGTGACTTTGGTGCTGGCCCTGTTCGTACCAAGACCGTTCTGCCGCTATGCGTGCCCACTGGGAGCCTTCAACGGCATCTTCAACTCGTTCTCTCTGGTGACCATCAAACGCGACGGAGGCAGCTGCACCGATTGTGGGCGCTGCAGCAAAGTCTGCCCGGTCAACATCGACGTGTGCGCGGCAACGACCATCCGCAGCGTCGAATGCACCCGTTGCCTCAAATGCGTCGAAGCGTGCCCGCAGAACTCGAGGGCTCACAACACGCTCATGCTGCACACCTGGATCAGCGGCCTCGGCCGGTCACGCAAGCCCGTCGACACCAGTGAGGGCATGGCGGTCGAGACCGTCACGGCCGTCACGGACGCGACAAGGCGCCGTTCGGTCTCGACCTGGGTCTTCGCGGGCATCGCTATCGCTGCGTTCGTGATCCCCATCCTTGTCACCAACCTGACGGGCGACTTCGCGATCGCCGGCGGCAGGGGCGGCGGCGGTGGTGGTGGCGGTGGCGGCGGTGGACGCGAATCGGTGTCCCCCTCCGGCGCGGAGACCGGAGAGTCCCCCTCCGGCGCGGAGACCGGAGAGTCCCCCTCCGGCGAGGGCTCGGGGGGCGGAACTCAGACCATTCGAGGCGTCACGACCCTCGAGGAGATCCAGGCCATGGGAGTGGATATCTCAGGTCTACTGCGGGAATTCGGCCTGCCGGCCGACACACCGCTCGATACCGCGCTTCGGGAGGTCGCCGAAGAGTACGGTTTCACGATGTCGGAAGTGCGGGCGTATGTCGACTCAGTCAAGTAAACAGAGTGCCCGGTCGGGTTTGAAAGCACGAACGCCGGCGGCTATCGGCCGCAGAAGCTCTGCTACCATTGGCCCTAGATGAGCACCGAAAGGTGGTGAGATCCTTGGCCTCAGCGCTTCGTCGCATGGCTGTACCCCTGGTCGGAGCAGCCCTCGTCGCGGTCGTCGTCATCGTCGCCCTGGTCGTGTTCGGTATTGGTTCCGCCGGCAGTGATGAGTCGGTCATACCCGTGATCCGCATCGG
>JAKAHF010000414.1 GCA_021815245.1 Actinomycetes bacterium | reverse complement strand
GCTGCCAATCAATGAAGCTCGACTCGAGCTTGAGGGTGAGGAGCTGCTCTTCTACGACGACTGGGAAGGCGACAGCATCAACAACTCGGTGGTGTGGGTGCCGTCGATGGGCGTGGTCTGCGCGACCGACGTGGCTTTTCATGGCTGCAACCTCTGGACGATCGAGAGCAACGTCGAGCGCCGGGTCAAGTGGCGGGCCGACATGAAGAGGCTTCTCGACTTCGACCCGCGGGTGATCATCCCCGGTCATCACGACGAGCCAGAGCTGCGCACGTTGCGCGACGTCGAGGGCGACGCTTCGCGGTCGTACCTAGACTGCGTCGATTGGTCGGTGCGTTACCTCGACGTGTACGACGAGGTGCTGGCCGGTGCCAAGAACGGTGCGGACCTCGTTCAGGGCGTGAACAGACACTACGGCGACGTCAGGGCGGCCGACTTCAACATCCAGTGGCAGACACGGATGCTCTTTCCGCGCACGGCGCCGAGCTGGCTACTCCCGCTGCCGGGCCCGATCGGCAAGATCTTCCTCAATCCGAGCGGCGTCTACGACGGCGACCCGCCGCGCGAATAGATGCGGCCCGTCGCGGGCTCTGTCGCCCGTCGGCGCGGCGCGGTCGCGTGTTGCGGCCCCGTGCGGCCGGGGTCTACGCGAGCAGCCGCTCCTTGAGCAGCCTCCGCGCGAACCCGGTGATCATCAGCACCGGCGGCCAGCCGCACGGCTCGGGGATCACGCTCGAGTCGCACACGTAGAGGCCGGCCACCGAGGTCTGCAGGTCGCTGTCGAGCATCTCGCCGATGCGCACGGTGCCTCCGGGGTGGGCTCCCCGGGGAGGTGACATGACCACGGTCGACATGTCGCACCCGGCGCGTTCGAGGATCTTCTTGGCTACCTGCGAACCGCGGCCTAGAGCCGACAGCTCTTGTTCGCCGAGTGGTTTGGAGACCGTCCCGTCGGCCGAGATGGTGCCCGTGAGAGGGTCCTTGGCCTTGGTCATGATGCTGAGCATCCTCGGGTAGCGCGTGAAGTAGCGCGGAGCCCGCGGACCGCCGAGGGCGAGCCCCATGAAGAACAGGGGCCACGGGTCTATCACGTCGGTCATGATGAACCCATCGTCCTTGAAGTCGGTCGAACCGCAACTCATGGGCAGATCGTGCGACGATCCCTTGCCGGGCGAGATGGCGGTGGTCAGTTGGAGCGGGTCGATGAAGAAGCCCTTGCCGGCATCCTTGAAACCAGAGGCCTGCATGATGATCGCGGTGCCCAGGCCGCCCGCGGCAAGGACGACCGTCTCAGCCTCGACCTCAAAGGGGCCCTTTCGTCCGGTGCCTGCGACGCCGCTCACGCGGCCCCCGTCGTAGAGCACCCTGTCGACCTTGGCCCCGGTCTGCAGCCGGGCGCCGTGGCTCACGGCGTCGTCTATGTAGTCTCGGGCGCTCCATTTGGCGCCCTTCTCGCAGCCCGCCCAACACTTGAGGCAGTCTCGTTCGCACAACTCGGCATCGAGGAACCGTGGCAGGGGGTTCCAGTCGAGCCCTTCCGCCCGAGCCGCCTCCTGGATGCGCCGCGCCCCTTCGCCGACGAGCTTGTCGGGCAGCGGAGTCACACCGAGCTCCGCCTTGGTCTCTGCGACGTACGGAGCCAGGTCGATGCCGTGCCTGTCTTTGAGCCAGTCGGGCGGGTCGAGGGCCACTCCGCAGAAGGCGATGGTGCTGCCGCCCACCGTGAGGAGCCGCACCATGAACGTGCCCTCCACCGAGGCCAACATGCCCATGTGATCGAGCATACGCACCATGGTGCGCCATCGGGTGAGAGGCTTGTGATAGGCGCCGCGCTCGAGTACGAGCACGTCCTGACCTGCCTGGGCCAGTCCCCGGGCCACCGTCGCGCCTCCCGGTCCGCTGCCGACGATCACCGTGCGCGCACTCAGACGCTCGACTCCAGCTGCCATCACTGCTCCTTACGGTTGGTTCTTGGCAAGCCACCCGGTTGGCTGCGACTACTCGACCAAGACTACGCCAAGGTCGGGGCTTCGGGCAAACAACTCGTCGGCAGGAGTCGCTACCATGTACGTCAGCCGGGATCTGTCCACCAACGCAAGATCGGAGGAGTCGTGGATTTCAAACCCGAACTGCAGCGTCTCAAAGACAGGGTGGTGCTCGTGACCGGCGGGGGAGGAACGAACAGCATCGGGCGTTCCATCGCCCTGCGGTTCGCGCTGGAGGGCGCGAAGGTCGGCGTTCTCGACATCGACGGGCCGAGCGCGGTCCGGGTCGCCGACGAGATCACGGCCCTGGGTGCCCAGGCCATCCCCATCACGTGCGACATCACCCATCTCGACGAGTGTCATTCCGCCGCCAAGCTGCTCGCCGGCACCTATGGCGGACGCATCGACGTCTTGGTCAACAACGCGGCCGCGTTTCGGGGAGTGCTGTCGAAGCAGGGGTTCCGCAAGTTCAACGAGTGGAGCGTCGAAGACTGGGACTACCTGCTCGACGTGAACCTGCGAGGCATGTGGTTCTGCGCCCAAGCCGTTTATCCCTACATGCAGCCCTTTGGCTACGGCAAGATCATCAACATGACCTCGTGCACCTTCTGGGAGGGCGTGCCGGGGTTCGTGCACTACGTGTCGAGCAAGGGCGGCATCATCGGTCTCACCCGCGCTTTGGCCCGCGAACTCGGCCCAGAAGGCATCCGCGTCAACGCCCTCGCGCCGGGCTTCACCCTGACCGAGGCCAACATGGAACAGGCGGCCAACGCACGCTCCCACTGGGATGAAGTGCGTATGGGGCAGTGCCTGCAGGAGAGGCACGAGGAGGCCGACGACGTGGCCGGCCCGGCCTTCTTCCTCGCCTCGGCCGATAGCGACTTCATGACCGGGCAGACGATCCTCGTCGACGGCGGGCTCCGCCACAACTAAGAGAAGGAGGCTCCGCGCCATGGCCGCAAAGGCTCTCGAATACCGGGTCTTCATGCACAGCTATGCCGGTTTCAATAGCACTTCGACATTGTTCTACGGCGACCGCGACGCCGTGCTCATCGACGCCACCCAACTCCTCAGCGATGCCCACCGCCTGGCCGCCGATCTCATCGAGATGGGCAAGAACCTCACGCACATCTACGTGTCGCACTTCCATCCCGACCACCACTTCGGGCTCGGTGTGCTCAAAGACGCCTTTCCTCGAGCCCACGCCGTGGCGCTGCCGAGTGTGGTCAAAGACATAGTCTTTACGACCAACGACAAGGTGGAGATGTGGGGCGACTTCTTCGGTAGGAACGAGCCCGAGACCGTCACGTTTCCCATGCCGCTGGCGGAGCCTCGCCTTGAGGTCGAGGGTCACGTGCTGGAGTTCACCGACGGCTGGGAAGGCGACAGTTCGAACAACAGCGTTGTCTGGGTGCCGTCACTCGGCCTGGTCTGCGCGACCGATGTGGCCTATCAGGATTGCCACATCTGGATGAACGAGAGCGACGCGCCCCGGCGGCGGCAGTGGCGTGCCGACATCGAGAGGCTGCTGGAGTTCGACGCGCGGGTGGTGGTGCCTGGTCACGCCAGCGACCGGACGCTCACGCTCGAGGACACCTCGTGCGTCGACTGGTCGC
>JAKAHF010000413.1 GCA_021815245.1 Actinomycetes bacterium | reverse complement strand
CACCGTTCTGCCCTATCCCGCCGCCGAAGAACGCCTGCGCACGAACTTCATAAGGTAGGCGGGTAGAGAAGCACGCGAGAGAGGCAAGAGGGGAGGAGAGCTGAACCGGATCCTCATGGTGGGCGGCGATCACGACGTCGTCGAAGCGGGCAGAACGGTGCTGGTGGGCGCTGGCTTCACCGTGGCCATGGCCCGCGACGTGCGCGACGCGGTGGCCCTGCAAGACCATTTTCGGCCCGACCTGCTGTTCTTGGACACCATGGGCCGGACCGCTCCCGCGGCGGTTGCGACCGCGCGTTCGCTCTACGAAGCCGGCCTACGGGTGCCCATGCTCATCCTTGCCACCGTCGATCGTCATGTCGAGTTCTTCAGGTACCGTTCCGACGGATCCATCGCGCCTGCCCCCGACTTTCCTGAGAAGCCCATGGAGCCGGTGGCCCTGATCAAGAACGTGCGCTACGCCCTCGATCACCCCGATCTTTGACCTGCCGGGGGCCGCTATCGTTGGATAGAGGCCGACTGCTAGAATGCTGCGCTTAGGGACCGGCGGGCTCTCGAGCATCAACGTCGAAAGGCGGGGATCGAGCGATGAACGCGGGTAGTCGTGGGCGGTAGCGCCTCCAGGCGGTTCTGGATCGGGGTTGCGGTTGCTCTGCTCGTGGTCGTATCGGCGGTAGTCGTCACTTCGCTGTATGTGGGCACAGCCGGCGCGCATCCCGGCATGAGCTGCAATCCTGCGCCGGGGCACGGCACGCCCGGCTGTCACCGTGACGAAACCACCACGACCGAAGCGCCCAGCACGACTACCACGAAACCGGGCACGACCACCAGTGGAACAGTAGCGCCGACCACTACCTCGGCTACCGTTCCGGCTACGAGTTCGACAGCGACGACGGTCGGGCCCTCCACGACTACCTCGGCAAGCACTCCGCCGGCCACAGATACGACGATCCCCACCGTGGGCCCTGTCGGTCTGGGTGGGTATCTGGCTTGGTCGAGGAAGGCCCGAAATACGACCGCTTCTCATATCGAAACAAGGGCGCGTATTGGCTGACCTTCATCGGCGCTTTCGTCATGGTGGGCACCGGTCTCCTGCTGATGTACCCGGTGTGGACCGCGAATCACCTGGCCGGCTGGTGGAATCCGCTGGCACTCGCGATCCACGGCGACGCGGCGCTGCTCGCCGTCGGCTGGATGGTTCTCGTGCACCTCTACTACGCGCACCTGGCGCCGCATGTGTTCCCACTCGACAAGTCGATATTCACGGGCAAGGTGCCCGCCGAAAGGTACAGGCACGAGTTCCCTCTCGAATACGACCGCATCATGGCTGAAGCCTCCACGCAACCGAATGTCGAGGCTGAAGCAGACGGTCACGCCGGCTCCGGCGACGGGGAGGGCTGACGACTTCGCACAAACGGCCCGGGCGCGGCGCCTAGCGGCGCCGCGCCCGGGTACTCGTGTCTTCTTCTCAGGCCGGCCGGTCGGCCTGAGAGGGGCCGACTAGAGGTGCAGCAGGTTGTAAAGCAGTACGCACACCTCTCCCCGTGTTGCCAGGGCGAAGAAGTCGTATGCCGGGCTCATGCCCGCAAGGCCATTGAGTAGACCTGCGCTCGCGGACTTTCGCGCCCACGGATAGTGATCGGGCGAGAAGTTGGGGAACATCGGCATGAATCCTACCGGAGGTTCGGGCAGACCGGCCGCACGCGCGACCATGGTGATCAACTGCGCTCTAGTCATGTTGTCGGTCGGAGCGAAGAGGCCGGGCTGCTTGCCCTTGGTGATGCCGTTCGCCGCGCACACCGCCACGTAGTGGCTCGGGTAGAGCACATCGTTCGGATCGAGGTTGGAGGCTACGTCGGTGAATGGACTGACATCGGCCACCGAGACCGGCAGTTCGAGCGCCAGCACGATCATCTTGGCGAACTGCTGACGTGTCACGTTGCGCTCCGGCTTGAACTCGCCGTCGGGATAGCCCCCGATGACCTTGCGCGAGGCCAGATCCCTGATCTGCGTGGAGTACAGGTGAGACGCCGGAACATCACTGAACGATGTGCCGACAGGCGGCGCCGTGGTCGTGGTGGTGCTGGGAGCGGTCGTCGTTGTGGTGTTGGGCACTGTGGTGGTCGTCGAGCCGGTGGTGCTCGTGGTCGACGAACTCGTGGTGGTAGGCGAGCTCGTAGTGGTAGACGAACTGGTCGTTGTCGACGAAGTGGTCGTAGAACTGCTCGTCGTCGTCGGCGCTGTCGTCGTCGTCGTGGCGCTCGTCGTGGTCGTCCGATTGTCGCAATGGCAACCCGGCTTCCATGGATAGCTCGGGTGAGCCGCGGCCGGATGCGCGAAGGCGTAGCTGCCGGCCACGATGGCGGCTACCGCAAAGAGCAGTAGGGACACCGTCACGATCTTCCTCATGGCTTCATCTCCTTCAGTGTCGTCTCCTTTCCTGGCAGCGCGCAGCAGTAGTCAGCGCCGTGTGGCGCTCTCAGAAACTTGGGTGCGACCGGCGATCCTACGCCGGATGGAAGGGCAGCCCGCTCACGCCGGGAGCGGCAATCGCCTAATCGTCCTCTGATTCGTGTTCTTCTGGGGATTCGCCGGACGTCGATTCATAGTCACCTGCCAGATCGGACCTCAAAGCGGTGGCGCCTCTCGTCGAGGTCGCCGCGAGCGGCGGCATGGTGGTCGGCACCTGCGGACCCACGACAGCCGCTCCGCCGGCATCGAGGCCCAAGTCGGCCACGACGACCTCTTCTGCGGCAGGACCGCCCGGTGCCGGTGCGGCGCCGGAGCCGGCGCCGACCTCGGTCTCATCTGAGGGTGAGGCTTCGGGTTCGGTCGCCGGGGTGGCCGATGTGTCCGAAAGCGCAGTGCTTTCATCGTTCCGGCCTGCGGTTGGTGCGGGAGATCTCGGTTTGGTTGCCTCGGGCTCCTGTTCGAGCTCCGCCGCCAATACCGGTGCGGGAGCGAGCGTGGTCACCGGGGAGGCCACCTGAATCGGCATCGGCTGCGGCTCCGTTGCGGTTGCGTCCGTGCCGGGTTCTGTCACGCCGGCCGTGGCGTCTGTGCCGGCAAGCACCGGTTGGGCTCGGAGCAGCGCGACGATCGGAGCTCCGTCACGCAAGTGGTCTAGCAGCAGTCCGGTCCCAAAGATGGCGACGACGGTAAGCGCGGCAAGACCCGGCATCAGCAGCCTAGTCTTGATCTTCATCCGCATCCTCCCTGTCGCGCGACCACGTTCATTAGGGTCTCACCACTACTATCGGTGTCCTTCAGCGGGGAGTTTACACGGATTCATTAAGACGATCATAATAGTAATCTAAGAATCTTCTTAGAGTTGGCGATCATCTGGCGCCGGCAGCCACACTGTGAAGGTGGACCCTTGACCTTCGCTGCTCTTGACCTCGAGGGAGCCTCCGTGCGCACCAACGATCTCGCGAGCGATGGGCAGACCCAGACCGGATCCCTCCTCGCTCGTGGCACGCGCGTCGTTTCCCCGATAGAAGGGCTCGAAGATGCTGGGGAGTTCCTCGGCTGAGATGCCTAGCCCAGTGTCGATCACCTAGATCCTGACGCCACCCTCCTGCCGGCAGGTGCAGACCTGGGGGG
>JAKAHF010000412.1 GCA_021815245.1 Actinomycetes bacterium | reverse complement strand
ATCACCCCGGTCCCATGCGGCCCGTCGGCCAGATAGGCTACTGTCGCCGGCCGGCCGGTCCCGGCCTCCGACTCCGCCACCGCCAGGCGCACCGCCGCCGTCACGAACGCGGCCACGCTCTCGCCCATTGTGCAACCCTGAGCGAGGTCGCCGAGATGCGGCGGATACTCGCAGAGCAGAATGGGATAGTCGGCCGCCTCGGTCTGCGGGCTGAAGTAGAAGATGTGATCCTTGGGCACTTTGGCGAGCAACTGCGCCCACACCTGCGCGCCCCACTGGTCGTGGGCAAACTCCCAATCGTCACTGGTGATCGTCCGCAGGAACTCCTCGGGTCCAAGCTCGGTCAGGAGCCCGATCAAACGCCGGTACGAGGCCGTGCCCACCGGATCGGGGTCGACCGTGTCGGCCACGATCACCAGATAGCCGCCGGGCCGAACCGCTTTGGCCCCCACCGCCGCGGCCTTCTCAGCCTGGTAGTGGTTCACGCCCACATGGCTGCTGTGCGCGACCACGACGTCGTAGAGCCGGTCGATGGGGATCTCGACGAAGGTGCGCAGGTGCGCGAAGGCGGCCAGATGAGCCTGTTCCATGCCTCCAGCGAACACGCCCGCCACCCCTCCGTCGCGGTCCATGGTCACGTTGACGATGAAGTCGCCGGGCACCATGCGCGCGATGCTCAAGGCGATCTCGTGACACGGATTGCCTTCGAGCACCATATCGGTGGCGCGTTCGTCGGCCAAGACCCGGGGGCTGTGAAAATCTTGCACTCCCTGGACGTTGAGCAACCCGGGGCAGATGCTCTTGCGCCCCCCCGAGGCGCCGGCCATGAGGTGCGGCTCGACCAACCCGGTGAGGATGCGCAGGTCGGCATCGACATACCGCCGGTTCATGAGCACACCGGCACCCGTCGAGGTGCGCCCCACGCGAACGAGCAGGCCGGGGTCGGTGGCGTCATGGCAGTGCACGCGCACCCCGCTCTGCCGCACCGCGTCGTCGAACAATGCCCAGATCTCGTCGTCTGAGAGCACCCGGTGCGTGCCGGTCGCGACCAGGAGCGTGATCCAACCCGGTTTGACGCCGGCCGTCAACAACGCGTCGAGCAGCGGCCGCATGATGCCGCCCTCGCCCTTGTAGGGCACCGGACGGGTGCTGTCCGACACCACGACCACCACCGAGGGATGCCGTGGCGCGGTCTTTATGATCGTCGACCGGCAAAGCTCAGCCAGAGGGACGCTCGCGATAGGAGCGGCCAGTGCGGCCGTCACGGCAGCGCGTACATCGGGCACTGTGCCGGGCTGCGATGCCCGCAGCACGTCGGTGCCCGGCGGCAGGGCCAGCTCGGCGCTGAACGAGCGCATATGCAAATCGACGCGCACCGGGGTGTCGGGTGCGCCGTTCATCAGTCGGCCGTCGTTCCGAGTGCGTCTGCCACCTGACTCCACTCCTCGTAGAGGTTGCTGATCTCATCGGCAAGCGCCGCCGCCTCGTCCGAAGCGGCGAGAAGCTTCTCGTAGTCAGACCCGTGCGACGGGTCGCTCATCAGCGCCGCCAGTTCGGTCTGCCGCTGCTCGGCCGCCATGATGCGTTTCTCGATCTTGCGATAGCGGCTGCTCAGCTCTTTGCGTTCCTTGTAGCCCAACTCGACCGTGCGGGCGGTCGCGACCTTCGACCGGGAGGCGCCGGAGACGCCCGTGGCCGTCGCAGCAGGCGCCGCGACCGTCGGCGACACTGCGGCCGCTTCGGCAGCCAGAGCGGGAGACGTCGGTGCCTCCGGGGCGGCCGAAGTCGCAGCGGCAGGCGGAGCACCGGCAGGCGCCGACTCGGCACTCGCGGCAGGCGCGGCCTCCTGGGCCTTCTTCCACTGGTAGTACTCCCAGTCGCCCGGGTAGTGGGTGAGCTTGCCGTCGCGCACCTCGATGACCTTGGTGCCGATGGCGTTGATGAGATGGCGGTCGTGGCTGATGAAGACCACCGAGCCCTCGAACTGCCTGAGCGCCTCGGTCAGCACCTCGCGCGAATTCATGTCGAGATGGTTCGTGGGCTCGTCGAGAAGCAGCAGTCCGGCCGGGTCCATGAGCATCCGGGCAAGCGCGAGACGAGCCTTCTCCCCTCCGGAGAGCACGCCGACCAGCTTGGTCACGTCGTCCTCGCCAAAGAGGAAGGTGCCCAGAAAGCTCCTCGTCTCGACCATCCGTCCGGCCGGACCGGCCACTTCCTCCATGGTCTTGAGCACGGTGCGCCCCGGATGGAGAACCTCTAGTTGGTGCTGCGCGAAGTACTCGCGGCGCACGTTGTGTCCCAGTTCCACCGAGCCGCCGTCGGCCGTTATGACCCCGGCCAGCAGCTTGAGCAGCGTCGACTTGCCCGCCCCGTTGGGGCCGACCAGAGCGATCTTCTCGCCCCGCTCGACCACCAGGTCGAGCTTCTTGTAGACCTGGATGCTGCCGTAGTTCTTGCGAACGTGCTTGACCTCGGCCACCACCCTACCCGTGCGCGGCGGCTGCGGAAACCGGAACTTGATGGTCTTGCGCTCGAGCGACGGCGCGTCGATGCGCTCGGTCTTCTCGAGCTGGCGGATGCGTTGCTGCACCTGCTTCGCCTTCGTGTTCTTCGCCCTGAAGCGGCGGATGAACGCCTCAGCCGACTCGATCTCGCGCTGCTGGTTCTTCGCCGCGTTGACGAGGGCCTCGTAACGCTGCTTCTTCTCCTCTTCGAAGTGATCGTAGTCGCCGGCATAGAGATCGATCTGGCCGCGCTCCAGGTCGGCGATGTGAGTCACCATGCGATTGAGGAAGTAGCGGTCGTGGCTGATGACGAGCAGCGACCCCGGCCACGAGATCAGGAATTGCTCGAGCCAGATGAGGCTCTCGAGGTCGAGGTGGTTGGTCGGCTCGTCCATGAGCAGCAGATCGGGTTGCTCGAGCAGCAACCGCGACAGGGCCACCCGCATACGCCACCCACCCGACAATTCGGCGATGGGCCGCTCGAAGTCGGATTCTTTGAAGCCCATGCCGCGCAGAATGGACTGCGCGCGGGTCTCGAGTTCGTAGCCGTGAACGCTTTCAAAGGCAGTCTGGAGGGCCCCCAACTCGTGGAGCAACTCCTCGGGATCCTCCGCGCCGGGAAGGGCCGCGCCGGTGCCGGCGGGCGCATCCGTGTCCGCAGCCGCTCGCGCCGCGTAGACGTCACTCAGCCGGTGCCCAAGTTCGACGATGCGCCGCTCGGCGGTGAGTACCTCCATGTGAGAGGCGAGCACCTCGTCGATGACGGCATGATCGGCGATCTCCTCGATCTCCTGCGGCAGAAAGCCGATGCGCAGGTCTTTGCGGGCGCTGATCTCGCCGCCGTCGAGCGACATCTCCCCCACGATGATGCGCAGCAGCGTGGTCTTGCCGGCCCCGTTGGGACCAACGAGCCCGACCCGCATGCCCGGCTTGATGTGAAGGCTGGCGCCGTCGAGCAGCGTCTGGCTGCCGAATGACTTGGAGATTTCGGTGATGTGAAGCATCGCTGGGTAGCATAGCAGTCCCCGGCGAAAGGACTGCGGGGTTCAGGGCCGGCTGGCCTTCAGCGGCTACTCATATCCTTCGAAGCGCTCCAGCGTGATTGCC
>JAKAHF010000411.1 GCA_021815245.1 Actinomycetes bacterium | reverse complement strand
TGCGTCAGAGCGAAGAACGTCTGCGCGCCATCACCGACAATGCGAACGCCGTGATTTTTCTGAAGGACATTCAGGGCCGGTATTTGCACGTCAACAAGTTCTACGAGCTGGAGCCGGTGCTCAAAGACCTGGGTGTGGAGTACTACTTCCTGCCCACCGCCGAACGTGACAACTGGAAGGCTCTTGCCTATCCCGCGACTCTCGACGCGCTGACCAAAGCGGGAGACATCGGCGCCCAGGTGAAGCAGATCGCCGATGAGGCCAACACCAAGTATCCGTACAAACCAGAACAATAGAGTGAGTCCGGTGCCGGGTGATGCGGCACCCTCTTTGAGGTAACGTGCCGTATCACCCGGTCATGAGTGTTTCATCAGGCCATGATCGCTTGTCGTACCGCAGCATCTGACTACCAGCAAAGAAGTGAGCTCATGGAGAAGAAGCTTAGGAAGGCATTGGACCCGTGGATCGAAGGCATCAACCGCGTCTTCGTGATCACTGCCGGGATCCTCATCGTCATCATGGGTTTTCTTTCGACCTACGGAGCTATCCGCAGGTACGCCTTCAGAAGCCCTGAGCCGGTCTCCTACGAATTCGGCTGCATGTTCCTCTTGATAAGCTTCGTTCTGGCCAACGCGGCGGTAGAGCGGCAGAACCGCCTGCTCCGGTGCGACATATTTCTCGACAGGTTCCCTCCGGGACTGCAGCACGTTGTCACCAACATCATCAGTCCCATCATGGGCATAACCTTCTTCGGCATCATCAGTTGGATCAGCTTCGGCGACGCCCTGCATGCGCTGGAGATCGGCCAAGTGAGCCGGTCGGCATGGCCGGTTCCCCTATTCCCGATCAAGCTGTTCATTCCCATTGGTTACGGGTTCTTCTGCGTGACTCTTCTGTATCGACTCGTTCTCGGGTTGGTTCATCGCAGGGAAACTCCCGAAGAAACGACACAGGTGGCGGTTGAAGACAAATGATCGACCTACGAAGGATTGGCTAAGTCATGGATCCCCAGCTAGCGGCAATACTATGCATAGTCACCATGCTCGTGGTCTTTCTTCTGGGGGTGCCGGTCGCGTTCGCCCTGGGCTTCAGTACCGTCGTCTTCGGGACTCTCGCCTTCGGACCCATGGCCCTGCAGAAGATGGCGATGGGTACGTTCTCGCAGTTCTACAGCTACTCCTGGACCCCGCTGCCCCTGTTCGTGCTGATGGCCTGCGTCATCACCGAGACGCCCATGGGGGCGCAGGTCTACAAGGTGGCGAGAAACTGGGTGGCCGGCTTTCCCGGAGCGCTCATCAGCGCCAGCATCCTCGGCGAAGCCGCGGTCGCCGGTACGGTGGGTGTCAGTGGGGCCGCCATAGTGGCGGTGGGCAAAGTGGCGGAGCCGGAACTGGCGAGATACGGTTACGATAGGAACCTGTCCCTGGGAGGTCTCACCGTCGGAGGCGTCTTGGGACCCCTGATCCCACCGAGCACGCCTATGGTTATCTACGGCGTCATGGCCAGCGTCTCCGTAGGCCATCTCTTCATCGCCGGATTGTTGCCGGGGATCATCCTGGCCGTGATGCTCGCGATTGTTCCTTTGGTGATCTGCTGGCGCAATCCCAAGCTGGGCCCAGCTGCGGCTGCGGTACCCTGGCGTGAACGCATCTCATCGCTGAAGTACGTCTGGCATGTGGCGCTGGTGATGCTGTCTATCATCGGCACGATCTTCTTCGGCGTCGCTACACCCACCGAAGCCGCCGGAATCGGGACAGTCGTCATCATCGTCATCGCCGTCGCCGTGTTCCGTCTTCGCTGGAAAGGTCTCTACAAGGCGATTGTCGAAGCCGCCGTGATCAACACGATGATGTTGCTCATCATCGTGGCGGCCTCGTTCTTCTCGTACCTACTGGCCAGCGCCGGAGTTGGGGACTTCCTTGGCAATCTAGTGACCGAGGTGGGTATGTCGCCGTTGATGGTCGTCGTGGCCATTACGGTGCTGTACCTCATCCTTGGCTGTTTTCTTGATTCGATCAGCATCACCGTACTGACCATCCCGATCTTCGCCCCGCTGCTCACGTCTCTGGGAGTCGACCTGGTGTGGTTCGGCGTGCTCTATGTGGTCACCCTGGAGGTCGGCCTTATCACCCCGCCCATGGGCGTCAACCTGTTCTTCATGCGGAACACGTTCAACATCAACATGGTAGATCTCCTCAAGGGGGCTCTACCGTTTGTGATAGTCGTCTTTGTGTTCCTAGTATTGCTGCTGTTCGTCCCGCAACTCAGCTTGTGGTTACCCGAGCTGATGGCCAAGTAGGTAGCCGGCAGCCTGCCGGCTACCGCGCCATCGCCGGCGTCGCAAAAGCGGCTGAAGCGGGAGCGCAAACCCATACCCAGCCGCTACTCGGCCGACCCCTCCATGAGCTGCCCGCGCAGTTCTCCCGCCGGGTTCTTCACGGTGCCGACGTTGACGTAGGCGCTGCCGGACTGCAGCATGATCGCGAAGTCGGCCAGGCTTTTGCCGGTGAGTGAGCCGATGAGGGCCGACGAACCGAAGTAGCCCTGAGCCAGCACCCCCGTGGTGATACCTTCCACCGTCGGACCCGGGTAGAGAATGAGCAGGCCTTGTCCGTTGCTGCCCACTTTGCCCTCGTGCACGCGGGACGCGAGCACGCCGTCGAGGTTGCTCACCGTGAGCTTGAAGTACGCGCGCATACTGGTGGGGTCGATCTTGATGATCGCGGTGCCTGTCGCCTGGGTCTCTACGGCGGGCACTACCTCGGTGCCTGAGAGTTCGGCCGTGAATATAGAGGCGTTCTCGAAGCTGACCGTCACCGACGTCGTGGTCAGGGGCATCGTCGTCGTGGTGGTGGACTCGCTGGTAGTGGGAGTGGCGGCGGTCGAGGGAGTCGTGGGGGGGCCGCTTGTGACCACGGTCGTACTATCCGACCCGTCGGAACATCCCGAGAGCAGCGACACGGCCACAAGCACTATGACGAGCACCAGCATCCTTTTCACGGCCCGACCTCCAGCGCGACGCATGTGGTCTAGGAATTCCATCCCGGCCGGCGCTTCTCCTTCGCGGCGTGGCGACACGGGTTTCCCGTCGACGAGCGAACGTTGCTACTATGCTCCCCAGGGCGCAGACGATTGACTGACAGGGTCAGACAAGGAGCGATCGCACATCATGGCAATCGTGATCGTCGGCATGCTCGATGAGCGCCAGGAGGCGCTCGAACTCATTTGCGACCGCATCAGGCAGAGGGGGCACGAGACCTGCCTGATCGACATCAGCGTCGGATCGGGTGCCATCGTGCCCTCGGTCGAGGCCGACGTGAAACCGGGCGAACTGGCCCAGCTGGCCGAGGCTGGGGCGGGGGTAGCGGTCTCGCGCGGCGACCCGGCCACCACTGTCGCCACCGAAGGGCTGAGGGCCAAGGTCGTCGACATGCGGGCCGCCGGCATGGTGCAGGGCATCATCGCGATCACCGGCATGACCGGGGCGCTCATCTGCCTGCCGGCGATGATGGAGTTGCCGTTCGGCGTTCCCAAGGTGCTCATCTCGGGAGCCACCACCCAGCCCGCTCACGTCGCCAAGTTCGGCGACTACTTCTCGCGTAGCGATATCACCGTCATGCACTCCGT
>JAKAHF010000410.1 GCA_021815245.1 Actinomycetes bacterium | reverse complement strand
GCAATCGGCGACGACCTGACACCGGCCGTCGACCAGATAGAAGCGGGGTTGGCGGCGCTCGCCCCGCCGGAGCCCGACGTATCGCCCTCGCTGGGCACCATCTACGTCTACGCCCCCGCCCCGGGTGTGACTGTCGTCGAAAGTGGGGCTCTAGTAGGGTCGGCCGCAGTCGGTGGGTCGGGTGGAGCGGGCGGGGCCGCAGGAATCGTGCTACGGCAGCAGGCCGCCGTGCCGCGCGCGTGCCAGGCGTGCAACCGCCCCTGCAACCACTGCCAAGCCGCCATCAAAGATCCCGCCGCCCGAGGTCGCGACAACCCCATCGCGCGCGACCTCATCGAGGGCGCCCGCGATGACCTCTACGACTGGGCCGTCGTCGTCTCCACCGACCTGCTCTTGGCTCCGGTGGTGCGGCACGTGCAGGCGCACGGCCGCACGATCATCCACGGCTGCTTCCCTCCGGTGGCGGCCGACCTCACCCGGGTGTGTTGGGGGTCGATCGACCTCCGCCGGATAGTCCGTTCATCAGCGTCTCGGTAGCCACCTGGAGCGATTGGGAGGCATCGAGACGGCCGCTCATGACCGAGTGAGCCACCGCGACGATCACGAGTCCGGTCATGCCGATCATCCAGGTGACAGGCAGCGCATTCGAGAACTCGCCGGCGGCCTGGCCTCGCTCGAAGAAGGGAATGAGACGCTCTCCGATGTGGTCGACCGCCCCGGCGAGGCCGGCTTCGGCCCGGTCGTGCGTCGTGCTTTGCCGCAGCAAGAAACTGTACCGATCTCCGATCTCCATGAACGCCGCGATCAGGCGCCTCAGTGCCTCCGGCGTCGTTCCTTCCTCGAGCCGGCTGCTGTCGATGGCCTTGTCGGTCGCCTCGATGGCACGGTCGCCGATGGCCTCGATCAACCCTTCGCGGGTGGGAAAGTGCCGGTACAGGGTGGCCCGTCCGACTCCCGATGCCGCGGCGATCTCGGCCATTCCCACCGAGGGATCGTCGACCAGCAGGCGTTCGGCATGGTCGAGAATGGTCTCGCGATTGCGCTCGGCATCGGTTCGGCGACCGTAGGGGCGACGTTCTGGCCGTGCGGTTTGCGTGTCCATCGGGTTCCCTCCCGCCGGGACCGAGCCGGGGACCATGACCAGCCCCACTATACCAGGGGCTCCTCCTCGGCCGAGAGATGACCCATCACGGGGCCCTCGGCGGAGGCTGCGTGACCCGCGGCCGCCTCGGCAGGATCGATCTGATGGCCCGGCCACCAGACGCGCCGTCCCAGCATGGTGGCCACGCTCGGAATCAGGGCCGACGCCATGACGATGGCCACCAAGAGGATGCCGATCATGACGGCGAAACCGATCTGATAGAGAAGGTCGATGCCCGAAAGCATCATCGAGCCGAACGTGGCCGCCAGGATGAGGCCGGCGGAGGCGACCGTCGGACCGGCGTGCTCCACGGCCATGGAGGCGGCATCGTGGGGAGTGGCGCCCTCGACGATCTCCTCGCGGAGCCTGGTCGTGAGCAGGATGTTGTAGTCGGAGCCCACGGCTACGACGAACACGTAGCAGACCATGGGCATCATGAACATAGTGCCGGGCGCGCCTCCGATGCCTTGGAAGACGATGACGGTTGCGCCCAGCGTGGCGGCGAAGCCCAGCCACACGCCGGCCAGCAGGTAGATCGGGGCCACGACGCTTCGAAGCAGCAGTACAAGTATGGCGAGAATCAACAGCGCGGCCACGGGGTAGATGACCTTGTAGTCGCGGCCCGCCGCGGTGCGGATGTCGGCGAAGGCCATCGTCTGCCCGCCTATGAGAACGCGCTCGCCGCTCGAGGCTTCGGCGACGGCGACCTGCTTGAGTCTGCCGACCACGTTCAGTGCCGCTGTGCTGCTCGGCGGATCGACCAGGCTCACGCTGAGGAGGGCCGTGGTGCCGGCCTCGTTGAACGTCGCCGGCGAGACCGCCCCGACACCCTCGGCTCCGGCAAGCGCGGCAGCTACGCGATCGACGTCGGCCTGTGGCAGGACGCCTGGCGAATCAACATAGACCTGGGTGGGGCTGAGTGCGCCGGCGGGGAACGAAGCTTCCAGCTCCTCGGTCGCGATCGTAGACGGCGTGTCGGAGGGCATGAATCCCGACATGCCGTAGTCGGAATGCATGAATAGAGCGCCAACGGCCAGCACGACGAGGAGGCCGCCTGAGATCAGGGCCACTCGAACCGGATGATGGGCGATCTGGCCGGCGAACCGCTTCCAGACCCGGCTCTTCGGAGGCGTCTGCCACTGTTTCGAGGGCCAGAAGACCTTGGGTCCGATCAGCGTGAGAAGCGCCGGGATGAGTGTGAGCGACGCAAGCAGCATCAGTCCGACCGAGACGATGAAGGCGGGCGCCATCGTCTGGAATGACTTCAGCTCAGAGAGCACCAGAGCGACCATGGCCGCGATGACCACCAGTCCCGACGAGGCAATGGCCTGGCCCACACGGGCCACCGAGGTAGCCACGGCGCCGCGCGAGTCATCTCCGGCGCGCAGGCGCTCGCGATAGCGGAAGAGCAGGAAGAGGATGTAGTCGGTGCCGATGCCGAACAGCACGACGATGAGGAGCGCGGTGATCGACTGGTCGAGCTCGAAGCCGATGCCCTTCGCGAGCAGGGCGAGCACGGCCGACGACAGGGCGTACACCACGCCGATCGACACGATGGGCAGTATCGCCGCTATGGGGCTCCGGAAGATGATTCCCACGAGGAGGATGATGATGAGCACCGTGGCGATGGAGACGATGCGTTCGGTCGACTTGAACGAGGCCGTGGTGTCGTACTGAATGGCGACCAAGCCGGTTAGCCCGGCTTTCAAGCCGGTCCCCGACAGTAGTGCGGAGGCCTTGTCGCGCAGCGGCGGCACCGAGTCTCCCAGTGATTCGTCCGACTGCTCGCCGTCGAAGACGACGGTGACCAACTGCGCCGTTCCATCGGGCGACACCGACTGTGCGTTGGTGACGACGGCGGCGACTCTGGCGATCGCGGCCCCACCGAGGGCTTCGGCGAATGCGCTCACCGCGTCGGCGTCGGCGGCTGTCAACGCTCCCCCGTCGGTGCGTTTCATCACGAACACCGAGGTGGCGTTGTTGCTCTGCGGAAACTGCTCGGCCGCCAGTTGTTGGGCCTGCACCGATTCGTAAGAATCAGGCAGGAAGCTCGTCTGGTCGGAGCTCGAGACGCTGGCGAGCGACGGTGCTACCAGAACGATGACGACGGCTGCGACCACCCACGTAGCGATGACCCACCAGGGGTGCTGTGTGACAAAGCGGCCAAGACGAGCGAACACAGAAAGCCTCCTCGCTTCTTCAGGGCAAAGCAAGACGGCAGTGTATCATAAAGGTAAGACGCAGAAGTCTCACTTGCTGAATTGGTGCAAACACTGCACCGAGGGTGCAGTGCAGCCGGTCGGCCCTACCAGGAACGGCCGGCTCGGGCTGGTCTCCTAGACTGGTTCTCCGGGCGTAGCGGCTCCGGTCAGCCAGTCCGCACCCTCAGCGTAGAGCTGCTGCACAGCGGCGCCTCTGAGGCCGGGCAGTCCCTGCTTTTCGACCGGGAAGAGATGATCGCCGCCGACAACCGCGCCGCAATCGTGGTC
>JAKAHF010000409.1 GCA_021815245.1 Actinomycetes bacterium | reverse complement strand
AGCTCGTGGCCGAGGATAAGCAGCGCGCCCTGTCTCCGCAGGTGCAGCAGCCGGTCGATCGACTGCACGGCGAGTTGGCTGCTCCACGACATGCCAGGTGGCACCTTGTATGCGAGGTTGTCGTCAACCTGGGCCGCGTCGCCCGCCAACACGACCGTGCCCGACTGGGGCAGGTTGACCACGAGCGACTGGTGCCCCTCGGTGTGCCCCTTGGTGTCGATGCAGACGAGCGAGCCGTCGCCGAAGAGGTCGAAATCGATTCCGTCGGGCACCTGCAGGTAGGTGAGCCGGCGGGTCTTCAGCAGTAGGTCGAAATCGTAGCCGTGCTCGTAGGCGTCGGGCCACCAGGCAGCGCGCAGCTCTTGGCGCCGCACCACGAAGGTCGCCTCGGGGAACAGAGGCATGCCACCCACATGGTCGAGGTGCAGGTGCGACACCACGACGTACTTCACCGCTTCCGGGTCGTAGCCGAGCCTCCGCAACTGCCGGTCGATGCGCAGTTCGGGAGCCGCATCAACGATCGGGGGCTGCTCGGCATCGTTGTCGATGCCGGTGTCGAACACGACCAATCCCTGGGGATGGTCTATCACGAACATGAGTATGGGGATGGTCACCGGCACGCCGACGTTGCGGTCGGGTGTCAGGTGGTTCTTGTCGGGCAGGTGGACCCGTCCCCCGTCGAGCACGTAGAGCTTCATAGCGGTTCAGCGACCTCCGACTCCAGCGCCCCTCCTACTCTCTGACTTCGCGGATGATCTTCTGGCACGCCTCGAAGAAGATGTGGCTGTCGGGATAGAAGATCACGATGTTGGTGCCGTTGTTCCTGGCGGTCTCCACTCCGGCCTTGTCGGAGGTGGGGAAGGCCATGCCCATGATGTTGATGCCCTTGGCCTGGCAGAGCGCCTTGACCTTCTGGCCGGCCTCGCGCAGGTACGGATGGCCCCACTGCACCTTCTCGCCGCGCTCTTTGAGCAGTGAGTTGGAGATGTCGGCGCCGCCGATGCCCACGCCGTCGCGGCCGGGTTTCAGCACGCTCACGATCTCCTCGGCGTTATCGATGGCCTCGACGTCTTCGAGCAGGGCGATGAACATGATCTGCTCGTTGGAGGCGGCCATGTACTCCTCCCAGTTGGCCTGGGAGTAGCCCGAGGCCCTGATGGCCGGGCAGATGCCGCAGTTGCCTTCAGGCGGATAGTGGCAGGCTTCCATGCCGGCCTTGGCCTCTTCGGCCGTCTTCACGTGAGGCACGACGATGCCCTGGGCTCCCGACTCGACCGCCGAGCGGATGAGGAAGCGATCGAGCTGGCCCACCCGCACGAGCGGGGTGAGACCCGACACTTCCGCGGCACGGATGAGGTGCACCATGGTCTCTGGACTGGTGCGGTTGTGCTCCATGTCGATCATCACGTAGTCGAAGCCCGTGTAACCGACGATCTCGATGAGGTCGGGGTCGTGGGTGTACATCTGCATGCCCAGGGGCGTTTCGCCGCGCTCGAGGGCGGCAAGCACCTTGTTGGGCCGAAGGAAGGGTTTGTAGCTCATGCGGGGCCTCCGGCGGGTGGTCTTTGCGGTGCCGGTGCCGCGCCCCGCGGGGCGCGGCACCGCAGTCGTTGCGAGGTCTGCCTCAGAAGGAGGCCGTCCTACCTGTTGCGGTTGTCGATGGCCGGCTTGATCTCCTTGGCCGAGGCCATGTTGGCAAGCGCGGTGTTGATGTCTTCGAGCGCGTAGGTGCCGCTGATGATCTCGGCGAACGGGTACCTCGACCGGTTGGTCTTGATGAACTGCAGCGCCCGGTAGAAATGGACCACGTGAGCCGACACGCTGCCGATGATGGTCAGGCCCTTCTCGTTGATGCGGCTGACGACGATCGGGGTCGAAGCGGCGGTAGTCTGGCCCAGGATCAGGTACTTGCCACCCTTCTGGATCATCTCGAGACCCTCGGCCACGGCCGGCGGATAGCCCGACGCCTCGACGACATTCTCGGGACCGCGGCCATTGGTCAGTTCGAGGATCATCTTGCGGCGCTCCTCGGCGTCGGGATACTCCTCGATGTTGATCGTGTAGTCGGCGCCCCACCGCTTGGCCAGCTCGAGCCGGTTGGCCGGCGCGCCCACCACGATGATCGTGCGGGCGCCGCTCTCGCGGGCGACGACGGTCGAGTAGAGACCGATCGGTCCGCAGCCCTGGATGACCACGTCGGTCATGAGATCCAGCTTGCCGAAGCGCTCGTAGCCACCGATGACCGTGCGGAACGCGCAACCCACGCCGCAGGCTTCTTCTTCGGTGAGTTCGTCGGGCACCCTGACCACGTTGGTCGTGGGCGTGACGTACTCGTACTCGGCGAAGCCGCCCCGCAGCGCCACCGGGGGAGCCCAGCCATAGCCCGACCGCTTGGCGCAGAGCACTGGGTCGCGGGCGATGTTGCACCAGTAGCACTCGCCGCAATCGGCATGAGCCCACATGATGCGGTCGCCGACCTTGATCTCGTCGCCCGCCGCGTCCTTGGTACGACCCTCCCCCAGCTTCACGATGCGACCGATGGTCTCGTGACCCTGGATGTTGGGGAGCGGGCTCTTGATGGTCAGTTCGCCCTTCTGCTGATGAACGTCGGTGCCGCAGATACCAGCCAGCAGCACTTTGACGAGAATGGCTTTCGGCCCGATCTCGGGGATCTCCACTTCGCGTATCTGCAGCGGCTGGTTGTACTCTTCGAGCACCGCCGCCTTGCAGGTCTTGGGGATGTCAACCATGGCTCACTCCTCTATCCTGGCACTGGAAAACGCGTTATCCTGAACGCACGTTCATGAACCTAGCACCATGCTTGGGACGTTGTCAACGTCGAAGGACATGTCTTGCCATGAAGCGCAGCCTCCCGGCACAGGCCTTGTCTGCGGTAGGCTAGGATGCTGGAGACGTCAATGGTGGTGCTGTTGGCGCGAACGAGAACGAGTCGCAAAGGGGAGACAACAGCTCGTGAGAAAGACGAAGGCCGAACGGCAGCGGGAGATCGTCCAGGCGGCCATCCAGTTGCTCGGCAAATATGGAGTGCAGGGAACGACCGTCTCGCGCATCGCCTCGGCGGTGGGCATAGCCCGCGGCGCGCTCTATCAGCACTTCCCCAACAGAGAAGCGGTGCTGGAGGCCGCCATCGCGACGATGGGCGAGCGCTCGTCGCGCTGGATCCTCGAACCGACCGGCAAAGACACGGCCGAGCGACTCGTCAACATCGGCATGACCCATTCGGAGTGGTCATTGTCGGAATACAACACCTTCGTGCGCCCGTTCTTCCAGCTGCTCACCTCCGAGAAGGAGACCGCGCTCTCACGCCGGATCCTCGACAAACACGAGGAGGACTTGGGCTACATCGTCGGACTGGTCGAGGAGGGCAAGCGCGAGGGCACCATCGCCCCAGACGCCGACGCGACCGAGATCGCCTGGAGCCTGCTGATGCACGCCTGGGCCGAGGACATCGCGCGCCTGATGGGCATCGAACAGTTCATCACCGAAGGCGCTTCGAACCGCATCTTGGCGCGCCTGCTGTCTACCTATACGACGACGACGCACACGACTATCTCCAGCTAGTCCGTCGTTGGCCGTCTAGGGGCGCGCCATGGGCGGCCGGTGGCCCTATCGTTTGC
>JAKAHF010000408.1 GCA_021815245.1 Actinomycetes bacterium | reverse complement strand
CGATCTTCCTGTTCTGTAGCATCGTCTCGGCCATAGCCGCGGTGGCGCTGCTCTTCACTGTCAAAGAGCCGGCTCACGCCAAGCAGCGCAGAGCGGCGAAAGAACCGCATCCGCCGTATCGCCAGCTCATCACCCGCCCGGTGGCGGCCTTTCTCGTGACGGCTTTCACCGGCAACTTCGCCATGGGAGTGTGGGAGGTCGTCTGGAGTCTCTACCTGCGGCATCTGGGCGCGTCCATGGCCTTTGTCGGCTATACCTGGGTGGCCTTCAGCGTCCCCATGCTGTTCTCGTTCGCGGGGGGCTGGCTGGCCGACCGGTACAATCGCTGGACCCTGATGTTTTCGGGGTTCTTGGTATCGGCCGGCGCGTGGATCACCTACGGTTTCGCGAAGAATCTGACGCTCTTCTTGGTGGTCGGAGTGATCGAGGGCTTCGCCGTGGCGTGGGCCTATCCGGCGAAGTCGGCGTTTCTCGTGCAGGTGGTGCCGCCTCGGTGGCTCGGCAGCGTGCAAGGGGTCGAGTCGACCTTCATTCAAGTGGCGGGCTTGACAGGGACCCTCGTAGCGCCTCTACTCTATGCGCATATCTCCGGCTACGTCATAGCCGTCGCCGGCGGAATATCGGTCTTAGGTCTTCTGTTCGCCGGGCCGATACTGTTCAAAGAATGGGGCCGGCTACAGAGGGAGCGGAATCAGGGTGCTGGAATATGACGCTGTCGACAGCAGCGACGATGCGAATGTGACCCCTGGCGTCGACGACTGCCTCGACAGTCCATCCTCCGATCGACGTGCCGACGATCGCCGCTGCCGGCGCGAGTACGTGTTTCGTGACAAACGCAGCGGCTTCGATCGCAGGCGGGTGGCAATGCCGGGTGTGCGAGGGTTCGCGTACCAGGCTCTCGTCCACCTGCGCGACAATCCAAGAACGCTCCAAGTGCTGCTCGTCGTCACCAACGTACTCAACCTGGCCGACTTCGCGCTGACAATGAACGCCCTCGCGAATGGCGCGAGCGAGGCCAACCCGGTGATGGCGTCGCTCTTCAAGCTGGGCCCGGCGTGGGCGGGAGTGTTCAAGGCGGTGGCCGTTCTCGTGGCGACCGCCCTCGTGTGGGAGTGCCGGCGCTACCGCAAAGCGCTCGCGGCTTCGATCGGGATGCTCCTCGTGTTCACCGGCATCTTCATCTACCACATGATCGGCTTGACGCTGATCAGCTAGGTCGCTTCAGCTGCGCTCCCACAAAGGCGGGGGCGGGCACCATCCGCGGAGCCGGGGGAGTGCCCGAGGAGACATACTCGCCGTCCGACGGCAGCATGGCCCGAAGCTCTTCGTCGCTGTCGAGAATCTGCAGCAACACTTCCACGACCTGGGGATCGAACTGTCCCCCGGCGCAGCGGCGCAGCTCGTGGGTGGCCTCGCGGTGGGTGCGGCCCAGCCGGTAGGGGCGGTCGGAACGGATGGCGTGGTAGGCGTCGGCCGCCGCGATGATGCGGGCGCCGAGCGGTATCTCGTCACCACGCAGATGTTGGGGATAACCCTTGCCGTCCCAACGCTCCTGATGGTGCAGCACGAGAGGGACCACATCGGTGAGTTCGGGAGCCTGCTCCATGATCTGCTTGCCGAGCAGGGGGTGTTTCTGGATGGACGTCCACTCCTCGGGCGAAAGGCCGCCGCCCTTGGCGAGGATGGCGTCGGGGACGCCGATCTTGCCCACGTCGTGCAGCATGGCGCCCACTTTGATGCGCGCGACCTCGGTCGCGTCGAGCCCGATGTGACGGGCGACGGCCGCCGACAACTCCGACACCAACCGCGAATGCTCGTGTGTGTAGCCGTCACGTATGTCGACCGCCGCGGCCAGACTGCGCACGATGGCCCCTCTGCCCGAGTGCGGCAGCGAGACCACGTTGCTGGGGGCCTCCTTGCTGGGCAGATCGCGATAGAGTTGTACCTGGTTGCCGCCCATGGCCTTGGCGAAGCCCAGGGCTTTCAGCGCGACCTCGACGAGGTCGGTCGCCGAGGATCCGTCGCCGGGATACGAACAGAGTCCGAGGCTCACCGTGAGGCGGATCTCCAAGCCGTCGCTGTCGAAGAAGACCCAGCCGGCGATGTTCTGGCGCAAACGCTCGGCCACTTCGACGCCGCCCTTCTCGTACGTGTGGGGCAGTATCATGGCGAACTGGTCGCCGCCGAAGCGGGCCACGAGGTCGATCTCGCGCAGTTGCGTCCTGACTCTGCGGGCAAGGTCGAGAAGGATCCTGTCTCCGATGCGGTGCCCGTATCGGTTGTTGACCTGGTGGAAGTTGTCGAGGTCGAGCATGGCGAGCATGAAGGTGTCGCCGAAACGGTAGGCTCGCTCGCACTCATGTGAGAGACGGTCCTGGAACACCCGGTGGCTGGCGATGCGGGTGAGCGCGTCGACCGTCGCGGTGTCGACCAGCTTGGCGGTCTCGGTGGCATGGTTCTTGCGCGCGGCGAGACTCACCGAGAAGATCGCGGCGGATGCCGCCAGAAGCACGGCCTGGGCCGCGAAGAAGGGGGCGCTGTCGAGCTGCGGTCCGACGGCCAGCAGCACCGACGCCGCGGCGAGCAGGGTGAGCGGCGCCACACTGCTCGAGCCACCGAATGGTCTCTCGACGCCACGGGCCCTCGACATCCAGACCGCAACAACAAGCGTGGCGGCGAGAAAACCCGTCGCCGCCAACCCAAGCACCAAACGAAGCAGAGCGTGCATGTCGAAGGTCGTCTCCTTTCTCGTCGAGGAGAGACTTTCGACGATGGGCGTTCCAGTCCTTGCGACCGGTGCGCGACCCGCCCACAGGGGGCTCCGCCCGTGAGGGCGGGGCTACGAGTAGCGCTGCTCCAACCAGGGGTCGCCGAGAGCGTGGTAGCCCCGCACCTCCCAGAAGCCAAGCCGCTCCTCGGCCGTGAACTCGATGCCGGTGAGCCACTTCGCGCTCTTCCAGAAGTAGAGCCGCGGAACGAGCAGGCGCACCGGGCCGCCGTGTTCGGCGGTGAGGGGTCTGCCGTCGTACTCATACGCCACGAGCACGTCGTCGCGCAGGAATTCGTCGAGTGGAAGATTGGTGGTCCAACCCGCCGCTGCGTGGATGGCGACGTGCCGGGCTTCGGGGCTCACCGCTACCCCGCTCAGCAGTTCGGTCGTGCGGACGCCCTTCCAGCGTGTGTCGAGCTTCGACCAAGTCGTGACGCAGTGGATGTCGCAGACCTGTTCGGTCGCCGGAAGGGCCAGCAGTTCTTTGAAGTCGAACCTGACGCCACTCTCGACCAATCCGGAGATGGTGAGACTCCAAGCCGTTTGGTCGATGTGCTCCACGCGGCCCGCGTGTAGCACCGGAAAATCGGTCACGAGTCGCTGGCCGGGCGGAACTCGCCGGTCATTCGATGCGGTCATGTCGCGCCTCCCTATGACAAGAAAGCCGCCCCACAGCGGGACGGCCTCCTCGTTCATTCGTTGCGAATGGTGCTCCGCGATACGGCTGCGGCGCCCGCACTCAGTGCTACTCGATGCTGATAGCGCCTTCCGGGCACTCGTCAGCGGCTTCTTCGCAACAGCCGGCGTCTTCGCACGCGTTGGGATCGATCACGTGGGAGATGCCGTCATCGCCGATCTCGAAAACATCGGGGCAGATATCCTC
>JAKAHF010000407.1 GCA_021815245.1 Actinomycetes bacterium | reverse complement strand
AGCGCTTGCTGAAAGCCGCGACGGCATCGCAACTGATGACCACCGCCTGGTAGAAGAAGTACTTCTCGGCGTCGTCGCCCCGAAGCCGGCCTCGCAGACCCTCCAGCTTTGCTTGCGCTTCATTCTTGATAGCGGCGAAGCCCTGTTCGACCACCTTGCGGTAGTTGGCGTTGAAGTGCCCGCTGGGCACGAAGGCGTTGCCCCACGGCCCGTAGCTGAGGATGCTCGCATTGGCCAGCGTGTGTATCTCGGGAGGCATCGCGGCGTCGACCTTCGCGCCGATGCAGTGCTCGCGCCAGAACGGCTCGACCGCACGCAGATACTCGCGATCGGCCTCGTCAAGCGTCATCTTGCTCTCGGCGGGAGTCTTCTTGTCGTACTCGCCACTGTCGAGCTCGGCGATGAGCCAACCGATGCCGCCCCATTCGGGCCACAAGTTGCAGCCCCGGAAGCTCCGGCCCACGTTGCCGACGATCAGTTCGTCGGGCTCGACCCTGATGGTCATCTTCGTCAGGATCTCGCTCAGGGCGTGCGCCCGCTTGAGAACCGGCTGCTCATTGGGATTGGCTTGGTAGTAGTCGGTGAGAATCCGCACCCGTTCGGCATCGAGCGCCGGGACGGCATCCCTGTAGCGTTGACGAAGCGCCTGCACCCGAGAGGTGACGTCTCTCAGCTCGTACATCACGAAACTCCTGTGTCTGAACGTTGGGAGAAGGTCTGTTTGAGGAACTCACCCAGGTCGACGGTCGCTGCCGCCCCCTGGACCATGTGGATCATGCCTTCATAGCAGCGATATGAGACCGGCACGCCGGCCGCCTGCAGCCGCTCGGCATAGGCCTGGCCTTCGTCGCGCAGCGGGTCGAACTCGGCTGTGTGCACGCGCGCGGGCGGCAGGCCCGACAGGTCGGGCGCCCGCAACGGCGACGCGTAGGGAAGGTCGCCATCCTTGGGAGTGGCCAGATACTGGCTCCAGAACCACTGCATCTCTTCTCGAGTGAGCAGATACTCGTCGCCGCATTCGACGTGAGATGCGGTGTCGCAACCGCAGTCGGTCACCGGCACCACCAGCAACTGGCAGACCAGCTCAGGCCCTTCTCGGTCGCGGGCCATGAGGGCCACCACCGCGGCGAGGTTGCCGCCGGCGCTCATGCCGCTCACCCCGACGTCGCCATTGCCTCCAAGCGCGGCGGCATTCTCAGCAACCCAGCAGGTCGCGCGATAGGCGTCTTCGGCCGGCGCGGGAAACTTGTTCTCGGGAGCGAGACAGTAGTCCACAGAAACCAGGACGCACCCTCCGGCGTTCGCCAGAGCGCGGCACTCGAAATCGGAGCCGTCGAGGTCGCCGACGACCCAGCCACCCCCGTGAAAGTGCACGAGTATGGGAAAGGGACCCTCCCCCGCGGGTGTGTACACGCGCGCAGGGATGTCGCCGGTCACTCCGCCCGGGATGGCGATGTCTTCGACCTTGGCCACCGGCTCACCCGGGGGTGCGGAGGCGAACATCTCCTTCGAGACGCGGCGCGCCTCGTCGACGGGCAATCCGCACACAGGGCCGAAGCCGGCCTCTTTCGCCGTCGCTATGAACTTCTCCGCCACAGGGTGGAGCGGCATGGTCGATGCTCCTTACTCGATCGAGAAAAGGTCGCTACGCGGGGTGCGCTCAGCCTACGATTTCCTTCACCGTTTCCTTCAGCGGAGTGGTGGGCCGGCCGATCAGCCGGGCGAGATCGGGCGATGCTTCAGCCAGGCAGCCCTCGGCGATGTTGCTGTCGATAGCGGCAAAGAAACCCGCCAGACCTTCATCCATGCCAGCCTGCACCATGCCTGCCGCCACGTCGGACACCTCGACGGGTTTGTAGACACAAGGCACGCCGGTCACCTCGGCGATCGTGGTGGCCAGTTCGTCGAAGTCCCAGGCGCGGTCGCCGCTGAATTCGTAGACCTTGCCCTCATGACCTTCCCCACAGAGCACCGCCGCGGCACCCGCCGCGTAGTCGGCACGGGTGGCGCTCGCGACCCGGCCGCCGGCGGCGGCCGCGACCACCGCACCGGTCTCTCTCGCCATCTTCATGGTCTGCGCGTAGTTCTCCGAATACCAGTTGTTGCGAAGCACTGTGAAGGGCACACCAGAAGCGGCCAGATACTCCTCCGTGGCCTTGTGCTCAGGGGCAAGGACGAGCGGCGATGAGGTGGCCTTGGGCGCGCTCGTATAGACAAGATGCTTCACACCGGCGGCTTTGGCCGCGTCGATGACGTTGGAGTGCTGCGGTACCCGCTGGCCGACGGCGTTGCTCGACACCAGCAGGAGTTTGTCGAGACCGGAGAGCGCGGTGTCGAGCGACGCCCGGTCGGTGTAGTCGGCCACTCTCACCTCGACGCCCTTGCGCGAGAGATCGGCGGCCTTCTCAGCGTCTCGCACAACGGCGACGATCTCGGCCGCGGGACATTTCTCCAACAGACTGCCCACCACGAGGCGGCCCAGCTGCCCGGTAGCTCCGGTGACTCCGATCTTCATCTCACTCGGCTCGCTTTCTGAGGACTGGTCCTCGCCGGCTCCTACGACGCTTTAGAAATCATAGCCGGAAAGCGGCTCCAGGTACACTACTAATGAATGCGATTCGTTTGCCATCTTCGTGCGGAGCCGGATACGGTGCCGGTGCGATGGTGCTGCCGGTGCCAGGGTAGATGCCCGGGCGCGCGCACTTACGCGGGTCATACCTCGAAGTCGGGTACAATACGCGTGGACCTCGCAGCACATACCTCCAGAGAAGGACGTCACCCCGCATCATGACCACGTTGTTCCGGCTGCGCTCCGCCGCGCACGCCTCGTTTCGCAACCGCTCGCTCTTCGCTTGAATCGCGCAGAATCCGGTCCTGACCAGACCGGCCACTCAGAACTCCCCAAGGGACGCGGAGCCCGTTGGCTCAAAGTGCTGACCTATCTGGTCGCCGCGGGCGCCCTGGCCTACGTTCTGTGGAAGCTCGACTTCTCAGATCTTTGGCACGGTCTCGCACGCATGATCTGGTGGCCGGTGATCCTCGCCGTGGTCCTTCAAGCCGCGCCGCGGGTCGTGCAGGCCTGGCGGTGGGGATACCTGCTCAGACCGATCAAGACCCGGCTCTCGACCCTATTGCATGCCATCTACGTCGGGACCTTGATGAACGGCGTGTTGCCGCTCTGCCCGAGCGACCTCGTACGAGGGGTGCTCGTCGCCCGGCGGACGAGCACCGGCACGTGGAGGATCCTGTCGTCGCAGGCCATCGAGCGGGCCGCCGACGGTCTCGCGCTGGTGCTCGTTGCTTTGCTTGCTGTCGCCTGGTTTGAAATACCAGCGGCCGTGAGTAACGCGCTTTGGGCAGTGACCGGCCTGGTCGGTGCGCTTGTGCTCGCCGGCCTCGCGGCCAAGCTGCAGCACCGCAGACTGCACGGCTATGTGGTTTCACGAAGCCCGAGCGGAAGAATGGGCAAGGCTCTGAAGACCGGCTCGCTCGACTTTCTGAGCGGCACCAAGGCCATCAAGGGCTGGACGATGCCGTTCTCGATCTCCACCGGCCTGGTCATGGTGGGGCTTCAGGTAGCCGTGATGTGGTTGATGCTCTACGCCTACCACCTCGACCTCTCCCTGCTCGAGTCGGCGGCGCTGTTCGCCATCATCACGGTCGGTACGCT
>JAKAHF010000406.1 GCA_021815245.1 Actinomycetes bacterium | reverse complement strand
GGATACGTCGGACATGTACGGCCCCTTCACGAACGAGCTGCTGCTGGCGAAGGCGCTCAGAGGGCGCCGAGACCAGATCACGCTGGCCACCAAGTTCGGCGTCTGCCGGGGCGAGGACGGCAGCTGGCAGGGCGTCAAAGGCAACCCCGACTACGTCAAGGCCTGCTGTGACGCCTCGCTCGATCGCCTCGGCGTCGACCACGTCGACCTCTACTACCAGCATAGGGTGGACGCCCAGACGCCCATCGAAGAGACTGTCGGGGCTCTGGCCGAACTCGTCAAGGCGGGCAAGGTTCGCTACATCGGCCTGTCGGAGGCCGACGCCGAAACCATCACCCGGGCTCACGCAGTTCATCCCGTGTGCGCGCTTCAGACCGAGTATTCGCTCTGGTCGCGCGACGTCGAGGCCGACATACTGCCGACGGTCAGGCGGCTCGGCATCGGGTTCGTGGCATACGCTCCGCTCGGCCGCGGGTTCCTGTCGGGAGCGATCCGGTCGCGAAGCGATCTCGAACCGGGGGACTGGAGGTTGGACAATCCTCGATTCACGGAGGAGGCTATCGCCGCGAACAGCCGGCTGGCCGGATATGTGGCCGGAGTCGCCAGGGAACTGGAAGTCACGCCGGCCCAGGTCGCACTGGCATGGCTCCTCTCACGAGACCTGCCTCTCGCAGCCATCCCCGGGACGCGAAAGATCGAACGGCTCGAAGAGAACTGGGCCGCCCAGAACGTCACCCTGAAACCGAAGCATCTCGAGAATCTCGAGTCGCTCATCAAGCAGGGGGTCGCGGGCGAACGATACTGACGGTCTGGCATCCGCCGGACAGCTGGGGTGGGTGCTACGCCGCCCCCCGACCGGCGCGCCCGTACTTGGTGCGCAAAAACGCGTTCATCTTGTCGCGGGCCGAAGTGCCGTCGCCCCGGTAGGGCTCGACCTTGTCGCACGTCTCATAGTCTTCACAGATGGCGCAGAAGTCCTTGTTTCTCGCCTGCGCGCACGAGCGGATCGCGCAGCGGGCACAATCGGTGGCGATAAGCTTCACGTCGGGATACTTGCAGCCCAGGCACACGAAGTCGATCGCATCGGTCGCGTCATCGCCAAACTCGGCGTTCATCTTGGCGAGCAGCGTCTCATCACCGGTAAGCGTCCCTTTGCAGGAGGGACATTCATCACAATTGATGCCGCAGTAGGCGATCATCGCCATCTCCTTGATCGTCGCCGGTTATCGGCCGCGCTCAGACTCCGAGGCGCATGAACCGCAGGTTGTCGATCTCTTCGCCGCCGAGGCGCCGGTAGAACCGCGCCGCCGGCTCGTTTTTGGCGTAGACAGTCCAGAACAGCTCGCTGCCGCCCGCACTGCGGCAGAGTGAGGCTGCTTCCGCCATCAGCGCTCTCCCGATGCCTTGTAGCCGCAGGTTCTGATCGACCAAGAGATCGAGGACGAACAGGTAGCGCATCGCCCGATCGGTGTCGTACGCGAACGTATAGAGCAGGTACCCGACCAGTCGACCGTCGAGCTCAGCACCGATGCCGGCAAAGGCCGGATCGTCGCCGAAACCGTCTCGCCGGTAGATGTCGGCGTTGAAGAGGAAGTCGGCGTCTTCTCCGAGGGCGCGGAGATGCGCCGCCGATTGCTCATAGAGGCGTTCGACCTCCACGTCGTCTTCCACGCCGAGTGACCGTATGGTCGGATTCATGGGGGGTGCCTCAAGATCACTAGTCACAGCGCCCGCGCCTGACTAGATCGCCCGCATGCGATTGTTGCGCGGGTTGTGCTCGACCTCCGCCAATCCGAGAGCCTCGAGCAGCGGAGGCAGGTACATGCCGAAGCGCCCTCGCAGACCCTTCTTCAACCCGTACCAGCCTCCGACGGGGTTGTCGGGCGAACGGCCCCAAGCCTCCACCGTGCCTTCAGCGGCCGGTTTCTGCTCGTCGGCGCTACCGAGCGGGACCCAGTCGCCGCGCTCTTTGAGCATCGCGTAGAGATCGTCTATGGCGCGCAGCCGGTACGCGAGCACCGTCGTGCCGACAATGCACACGAGCGCCGGAGGATCGGCGTTCTCGTCGCGATACATCTGGTACTCAGACGATCCGCTGGGGGTGGTCAGTATCCATGGGTCTTCACGAGTGCCGGAGCCTCGCCCGGTCGCCGGGGTCATGATGTGCCTCCAGTAGTCGGGTAGCCATTGTCCTCGATCACCAATCCAGCATACTCTGTACATCGGATAGTCTTTGCTGTGCTCGAATCAGAATCGCGTCCATAAAGGAGGCTCGCGTGGGCAGGATGCAAGACAGGGTCGCGATCGTCACCGGTGGGTCCACGGGATTGGGCAAGGCCACCAGCCTGCTCCTGGCTCGCGAGGGGGCCCATACGGTCGTCGTCGACATCCAGGACGGGCAGGGTGCCGCCGTCGCCGAGGAGATTCAGACCGCGGGTGGATCCGGTCACTACTTCCACATGGACGTCACCGACGAAGCCCAGGTCAACGACGTGTGCGCCCGCGTGTTCAAGCGCTTCGGACGGCTCGACGTGCTCGTGAACAACGCCGGCATCACCGGAGCGCCGAAGCCCACTCACGAGATCACCCTCGAAGAGTGGGACCAAGTCCTCGGGGTCGACGCCAAGGGCGTCTTCCTCTGCACGAAGCACGCGGTCCCCTACATGATCCGGGGTGGCGGCGGCAGCATCGTCAACATCTCATCCGTCTACGGCATCGTGGGGGGGATGGACGTTCCCCCGCCGTTCTTGTATCACGCGGCCAAGGGGGCGGTGCGGCTCATGACGAAATCCGACGCCCTCTGCTATGCCAAGGACAAGATCAGGGTGAACTCCATCCATCCCGGCTGGCTGTGGACGCCGATGCTGGAGAACGTGGGCAAGAACGCCACCGAAGGACCCGAGGAATTCCACAAGCGCATCCTCAGCCACGTGCCGCTGGGCCACTACGGCGACCCGATCGACGTCGCCTACGGCGTGCTCTACCTGGCGTCGGATGAGTCGAAGTTCAGCACGGGCACCGAGCTCGTCATCGATGGAGGGTATTTGGCGATGTAGTCACGAGGCGGGGGAGAGGCCGTCGCCAAACGACAGCCTTCACACGCGAGTCGCCTGCTAATGCGGCACGTAGGGAATGCCGTATGTGTCCCGGCTCGCTTGGAGGATTCGCATCCTCCGGTGAACAGGGCGAGGAACAGGGCCCCAACAGCCACGTATGTGGCGACTTGGCGCATGACGGTTCCCTCTTCGTCCGGCTGTTTCGCCTTGGTCGTTGTGCGGACTCCCGCTATGACACCGCGCCTATGCGGGCGGTTCCTGAGTTGAAAGCCGGGGCTTCACGGTGGGCTGCCGCTCAGGCGGAAGGCCTTTGAAGCACGGCGGACGAACCTTCGGTCGGGTCCGAATACGTCAGCGTGAGTCGCAGCATGTCAAAGAGCTGTATGCCGTCCTCGAAGATCGGCTCAGGGTAGTTCTTGACGAAGAAGTCATGGTCGATGCTGGTGACCCGAAAGTCGCGCCGCTGGTAGAAAGCCAGTTGGTAGCCGAACGTGCCGGTGCCCACCTCCAACTGCCGCGCGCCATAGTCGCGAAAGAACTCCACGACCCATTTCAACAGCGCCGTGCCGTATCCGAGCTTCTGGTGGGCCGGGTCAACGGCAATGCTCATCAGCTCATAGGTATCCGTG
>JAKAHF010000405.1 GCA_021815245.1 Actinomycetes bacterium | reverse complement strand
GTGCCTTCGGGCGCGAGCGTGACCGGGATGAGAGTGGTGTGCCGGTCGGCCGACACCATGGCCCGGGCCTGCGTCGCCTGCGTCGACCCGGCCGCTTTCAGCTGGTAGTAGGTCGGGGCCGAGAGGACCAGGCCCTTGAGGCCGCTCAGATCCGCGGCGACACGGGTGACGGTACTCTGGAATGCGGGGTCGTCGACGGTCAGCTTCGCGCTGTGCACGACCACGGTCTCGGTACGCTGGACGGCGCCGCCCATGCGCGCCGTCAGCAACTCCTGTCCGCGCACCGACTCGGGCCGGTTGGTGAAGCCCATGTCGCCCACCGTGAGGGCCGCGCCGAGTCCGGTCGCGGCGATGCCCGCGAGGGCGAGGACCACCACCCAGACGCCGACGACCAACCAGGGGTGACGGGCGCACCAACGCGCGATGTGTGCTGTCGAAAGATGTGAGGCCATGCAACGCTCCCTCTGAGGGTTCTCGAGATGAGGACGAAGAGGAGGAGCCTCATCGGGAGAGCACGCCCACACATCCACTCACCGTCTCCGAAGAGACGGGCCGTTTCTCTCCTTCATTTTATCCCATCGCGGGCGTCCGTGCCCCGGATGGGAGGCCACGGACGCCACCCGGGGGTGCGTCTCCGCAAAGAGCGGCCGTGACGGGACGGCCCTGGGCGGGGTGGAGCGACCGCCGGCCCGCCTGCCGAGGGCTCTCTACCGATGCGAAACGAGCTCGATCAGGTAGCCGTCGGGGTCTCGGGTGAACGCGATGACCGACGTGCCCGCGTTCATCGGCCCCGGCTCGCGGTGGATGACCCCACCCTTCGCGCGGATGTCCTCGACCGAAGCGTGGACGTCGTCGACCTCGAGCGCCACGTGCCCGAACCCGGCGCCGAGTTCGTAGGAGGCCACGCCCCAGTTGTAGGTCAGTTCGAGAGCCGTGTCCCGCGCCTCGTCGCCGTATCCGAGGAAGGCGAGCGTGAACCGCCCTTCCGGGAAGTCCATCTTCCGGAAGAGCCGCATGCCCAGTACTCGGGTATAGAAGTCGATGGAACGGTCGAGATCGCCCACGCGCAGCATGGTGTGCAGGATCCGCATCGGTGGCCCCTTTCTCCTGTGTCGAGCACGCCAGGTGACGTGCTCCTCTGTGTCGCCGCACGGAGCGCCCGTCATGGCCACGCGGCACGCCCGCGATGGCGCGGGGACGCGGGGTATAGTTTGCCTCATGGTCTGGATCACCGACAGCCTCGAGATACCGGACGACGAAGTCTCGTTCACCGCCTCGCGCAGCAGCGGCGCAGGCGGTCAGAACGTGAACAAGGTCAACACCAGGGTCACCTTGCTGTTCGACCTGGCCGCGTCCCCCTCCCTCACCCCCACCGAGAAGGACCGCATCGAGCAACGACTGGCGACCCGTGTGAGCAAGACCGGCATCCTGCGCGTGACGTCCCAAAAGCACAGGACCCAGGCGGCCAATCGCGACGCCGCCCTGGCGCGCTTCGGTGAACTCCTGCGCTCCGCGCTGTACGAAGAACCGCTCCGCAGGCCGACGCGCATGCCGAGAGCCGCGCGCGAACACCGGCTGGGCGAGAAGCGACGCCAGGGGGTGCGCAAGCAGGAACGTGCCCGACCCGAGGAAGACGACGCGTGACGAGTTGTCCGCCGCATGGCGATCCGGCCCGGGAATTCTTTGCCCGAGACCGCCGGACACGGTAGGATAATTGGCATCGAGACAAGCGCGACGGAGGAACTCCGTGGTCGACCAGCACATCGGGATGACGCTCACCCGTCACATCTACGAGGCCCAGCACGAGCATCCCGAGGCCAAAGGCGAACTCACCGGCATCCTGAACCAGATCGCGCTTGCCGCCAAGATCGTCTCCCGTGAGGTGAGCAAAGCAGGACTGGTCGAACTCCTGGGGTTCACCGGCAAGCAGAACGTCCAAGGCGAACAGGTGCGCAAGCTGGACGAGTTCGCGCACGACGTCTTCGTCCATAGCTTCGACCACCTGGGGCACTTCTGCATCATGGCCTCCGAGGAGGCCGACGACCCCATCCGCATCCCCGAGAAGTACAACCACGGCCACTACTCCATCGTCTTCGACCCGCTCGACGGTTCCTCGAACATCGATGCGAACGTGGGTGTGGGTTCCAGCTTCGCCATCCACCGGAAGGTGAGCCGCGGAGCTGAGGGAACCCTCGAAGACCTGCTGCAGCCCGGCCGCCGGCTCGCGGCGGCGGGCTACGTGGTCTACGGACCCAGCACCATGTTGGTGATCAGTACCGGCGACGGCGTCCACGGGTTCACTCTCGATCCTTCAGTGGGCGAGTTCTTGGCCTCGCACCAGAACATCCACATCCCGAGCAAGGGCAAGATCTACTCGTGCAACGAGGGGAACGGCCCCTTCTGGTCAGAGGGGGTCAACCGGTACATCGCGCACGTCAAGGAGCACGACCCCGCCACCAAGCGCCCTTACAGCTCGCGCTACATCGGCTCCATGGTCGCGGACATCCACCGCACCCTGCTGTACGGCGGCATCTTCATGTACCCGGCCGACACGAAGGACCCGAAGAAGCCGCGCGGCAAGCTCCGCCTGCTGTACGAATGCGCTCCCATCGCCTACCTGCTCGAGCAGGCGGGCGGTGCGGCCAGCAACGGCGTGAGCCCCATCCTGGACATCATCCCGACCGAGGTCCACCAGCGCACGCCCTTCTTCGGCGGATCGGTCGAGAACGTGCGCGACCTCGAGGACTACATCGCCCGCTACGACCTCGGCAGGGGCAGCTTCATGGACCTGGCACCGCAACTCTCCGGCCTCCGCTACTCGCCCAAACGGCGGGCACCGGAGGCCTTGACACCGGACCGGGACTGATCCAGGCTACGTCGTCGTGGTCGTCCCGCCGGTGGCGGCACCGTTCCCTCGGACGCCCGGGACGGTCGAGCCGGCCGGACGGATCTGGATGTTGGTCGCCGTGATGCTGCCGTCGCTGTTCGTCGTGCCCTGAACGGTCACCACGTCACCGGTCTGCAGGTCGCTCGGGGTACCGACAACACTCTTGTCCACGGTGGTCGACGACGAGAAGAAGATGATCTTCGAGCTGCCGTCGGCCGCCTTGAGAGTCACGCTCTGCGCGTCTTTGGAGACGATGGTGCCGGCATTGAAGCCGCCGCCCCGGAAGGCTCCACCAGCGCCGGTGCCCCCGGTCCGCCCGGCTCCGCCCCCGAAGCCGCCTTCGGCCTGGAGGTAGTCGCGAATGAGCGTCTGTGCGTCGGTCTGGTTCATGGCCTTGAGTTGGGCCAGAGTGACCGTTCCGCCGCCGGCGCTGCCGGCCTTGTTGACCTGCATGCCCCCGAAGAAGGCCGCGACGGCGACCACCACGGCGGCGACGATGATCATCCAACTCTTCATACGTGGTTCCTCCGAACTCTGATGTTCCCGGTCGTTGCTGTCGGTCAGATCTGTGGGTTGCCGATGCTCACTCGTAGCGCAGCGCCTGGATGGGGTTGAGGTCTGCCGCCCTCCGCGCCGGATAGAAACCGAACACGATGCCGATCGCGGTCGAGACACCGAAGGCGAGGATCACCGACGTAAGCGAGACCTGGGCCTTGATGTTCACGAAGTGCGAGAGGGCGAGCGCCGCGGCCCACCCCCCCACGATGCCCAGGCCCCCGCTGAGGAAGGTCAGCACCACGGCCTCG
>JAKAHF010000404.1 GCA_021815245.1 Actinomycetes bacterium | reverse complement strand
AGTCCGACCGCCTCCGCAGGGTCACCGCCGCGACTCATGCGTTCGAGAGCCGCTACCTGATCGGGCGTGACTTCGCGCTCGTGCACGAGAGTGTGCTCGCCGGTCGTGCGATCGAGCAAGAACACACAACCCCACTCCAGGCCCTCGATGCGGAGGGCCGCTTCGAGAGTCTCCTTGAGCGCTCTCGGGACGTTCTTGGCCGAAAGCAAGGCGGCTTCGAGGTCACTCTCGATCGTCGCGATGTTCTCGGCGCGTCTCTGGTCGGTGTAGTCCTCCACAACTTCGATGAAGCCCGTGGGAGTGTTATCGGGCCCGAGCACGGGATGGGCGCGGATGCGCACGTAGACGCGCGTGCCGTCTCCGTGCCACGTCACTGCCTCGGTTTCGTGAGTCTCGCCCGTCACGAGAGCGACCTTACCCGGGCAGTGGGGGCAGGGCTCATCGCGTCGCTCGAATTCGCGGTAGCACTTCTTGCCGAGCAGATTGGCGACCGGCTTGCCATAGAGCCGCTCGTTCGTGCGGTTGACCATGATCAGGTCGTAGTCGGCCGAGATGAAGTTCATTCCCGGCTCGCTGAGGGGGAGCATGTTCAGTTCGTGCTCGGGATGCATGCTTCTGGCTGCCGGTTTGCCGGCGTCAGATGGGTGGTGATCACTCATACGAGAGATTGTACCCGGATATGCAGCTAAATCCAGAAACGGATCTACTCGGGCCGGTATCTCCAGACGGCGAGGCCGAAGAGAACCACGATCCAGATCCAAACGATGCCCATGGGGTAGAGCACTTTGAGCACGCCCCAATCCTTGAGCACGATGCCGTGCAGAGAGTCCATGAGCCAGGCCGAGGGCAGGAAGTGGGCCACCTTGGTGAAGGTGGGGCTCGTGATCTCGAGCGGGAACCACGCACCGCCGAGTGCCGCGAGCAGCTGGGCGGAGATGACCGTGGTAGTGACCACCGCCTGCTCCGAGCGGAACACCACCGAGATGAGCAGGCCGAAACTGGCCGCGAATACCGACAGCGATACCATGACCAAGAGGAGCGCCGGCACGCTGTTGAAGTAGGCGACTCCGAAGGCGAACCGTCCGAGCAGGATCAACAGCACCTGCTGCAGCAACGTGATGACCATCATCGCGAGCATCTTGCCGCCGATGATCTCGTAGGCGCGCACACCGGCCATGCTGAGCCGGCGCAGCAGGCCGCCCTTACGCTCGAGTACCATGCCGATAGTGATGCTGAGCAGGCTGAAGAGAACCCAGTTGACGAGTGAGCCCGTCGATGACTGGTCGAACCCGCCGGCGGTCTCGGCGGCCTTGCCGGCCTTGACGACTTCCACCGTCGCCACCGGGACTGACAATTGAGCGTCGGCGGCCGAGCGGGCCGACGCGAGAAGGCCTTCGTCGACCGGCGCGCCTGTGGCCGTCGCTACATTGTCCGCCGCTATTCTCACGGCGAGCACGCCGGTGTTGTAGTCGGCCACCGCCGCCTGCAGCGCGCTGAGTGTGGTTTGGGCACCACTCGAAGTCTCCATGCGCACAAAGGTGACGGTCGCCCCGCTACCGGACGCGACGGCGTCGCCGAATCCCTCGGGAATGATCAGGGCCGCGGCTACCTTCTGATTCTGGACGGCGGACTCGACGTCGGATGCTTTCGTCGTGCGCAACTGGACCGCATCGAATGTCGCCAAACGGTCGATCAACTGCTGCGATGCGGGGCTTGCGTCAAGGTCGGTCACTCCGAGGGGAAGGCCGCTCGTCTCGGCTCCGCCGATCAAGATGCCCAGGAAGACCGTGAAAATGACCGGCACGATGATCGTGAAGATCGCCGCGAGCCTGTCGCGCCGGTTCTGCAGGAGTTCCTTGGCGGTTATGTGCAGGACCCGGCTCACGCGTACCTGCGCCTGAAGAAGAAGGTCGACAGGGCGAAGAAGACGAGGGCGAAGGCCACCGACACCAGCATGGGCAGCCAGACGGTGCCCCACGAGCCCCCGTAGAGCAGATCGCCCCATCCCTCGTGAAGCCAGCCGAGCGGACTGACGCGCCGCACGGTGGCAAGCGCACCGCCGACATTGACGCTGCCGAAGAAGTTGCCGCTCACCAATCCCAAAAAGACGAAGATGGACGAACTGACGGCGCCCGCCTGGCCGGGAGTCTTGGCGAACGACACACAGAAGAGACCGAGGGAGGCGGCCACCAGAGCCGTGCAGATGGCCAGAACAGCCACTGGGGCGATCGGGCCCCAATGGGCCCCCATGAGCAGCCTGCCCGCGACCAACAGGATGATCGCCTGCAGCAGCACCACCATGAAGACCCCGATGTACTTGCCGGCCAGGATGAGGCCGCGCGGAGTAGGCGTGGTGAAGAGACGGGGCAACGTGCCTTCACGGTGTTCGTCGAGAATGCTGCGGGCCGGCACCGAAGCCCCGAACAGCATGAAGAACGTCATCATGCCCACCAGCACCTGGCTGCCGACGTTGGGTTCTCGCGACTGAGAATCGGCGACTTGTGGCGAGCGCTGTTGCAGGGTGATGGGTGCTTCGCCCTGCGCCGCGTGTGCGAAGTCCTCGGCGCTCTTGGCGGCCAGTTCGGTGATCGCCTGCACGTCGACGATGCCCGCCGAGGCCGCCAATTGGGCCGATGCGGCGGCCGTCGCCCGAGCACCGTTCAGTGATTGCACCACCGAGTCGACCACCGCCTGCGCTATCGCGGGTCCGATGTTCGATGACGGATCCTTGTAGATCTCGACCACGACGGCCGGCTGTGCCGTGGAGCTGCTCACGAGCGCCGTCGACAGACCGGCGGGGATGATCACGGCGATACCCGCCTCGCCATTGTCGACCGCGGCGCGGGCCGTCTCGACGCTGTCGACCTTGGTCACAGCGAGCAGGTCGGAGAGTTCAGGACTCGTCAATGCCGACACGAGCGTGGCGCCGGCGGCGGGCATGCCCGCCCCGGCGCCCCCGTCTAGGTTGACGACCACAGTCTTCGTCGCACTGATGTCGAAACCGTTGCCCATGCCGCCGAAGGCGGCTCCGAGTGCGAAGGCCAAGGCCAGGGGGGCCACCAGCATCATCGCCAACCCGGCGACGTTGCGATAGACGTGGCGGAAGTCCTTCCAGGCTATGCTGAGGGCTCGCACTATCCGCTCCGCACCCGTCTACCCGGCCTAGTCCCTGAGAGCCCGGCCGGTCAGATGGAGAAACACCATCTCGAGATTGGGCTCGGCCAGGCTGATCTCGGTGATTCGCGCTCCGGTGCTGCGGGCTCCATCGAAGAGAAGGGGTATGAGTGTGTTGGCGTCTTGTACGCCCAGCCACATGCGGCCCTCGTCGGGCTTCGACACGGTGGAGACTCCGGGCAGCGAGCGCCACATCTCGGCAAGCGCCTCGGCTTCACGATCGACGTTCAGATCGATGCGGGTGCGCTCGCCTACCAGGTGCACCAACTCCTCCTGGCTGCCCATCGCGATCAGAGTGCCCTTGTCCATGATGGCGATGCGATCGGACAGCTCTTGAGCCTCTTCCATGTAGTGCGTCGTATACAGCACGGTGACGCCTTGCGAATTGAGGTCTCTCACCCCGTCGAGGATCGCGCGCCGGCTCTGCGGATCGATGCCGACCGTCGGCTCGTCGAGGTACAGGAACCTGGGCTTGTGCAACAGCGCGGCGCCGATGTTGACCCGGCGCTTCATACCGCCCGA
>JAKAHF010000003.1 GCA_021815245.1 Actinomycetes bacterium | reverse complement strand
TGCAACCAGGGAAGGATCGGGACGCGACTCCGGCTTGCGTGAACATCTGCATGACCAAGGCCAGGACCTTTGGTGACCTAGATGATCCGAATAGCGAGGTCTCGTTGATCATCAAGGAGCGCAATGGCAAGCCGCTCCTGGCAGATGAGGGCACGAATCCCTCTGTCTACTACGTTGACTAGAAGCTAAGGGAGCCCAGCAATGAGACAAGACTTCGCATGGATGGTAAGACCCACTGGTCAGGAAGCATGGGTCGGTGGGAAGGGAACCATCGTCTGGCTATCGTTTGCGTTCGGCCTGGTCGGGGCTGGTTCGTACCTGATCTCTCTGCTCTTCGGGAGCCTGGTCGCCCTAGTGGTCAGTTGGGCGATCGTCACGGTTCTGAAGAACCTCGCGCATTTGCTGCATGCAAAAAGGCCTGCCGGTATGTGGCGCATGATCCTTCGTCCGGGAACCTCGTGGATCGCGCGTGGGACGATCATCACCGCGTTATTCTCTGGGGTCGGCTTCATCCAGCTACTCGTGACCGGATTCGCACCGGGAACGGTTGTGGAAACGGTTTTCAAGGTCATCGCCGGTCTTCTGGCCTTTGGGATCATCGTCTATGAGGGGTGCACCCTAGGCAACACCAGGGCGATTCCTCTCTGGAACAACGGAATGGTTCCTGTTCTCTTCGTGCTCTGGTCGGTGGCGGTTGGGTTCGGCTTCGTCTCGGCGGCCAACCACGCGGAAACCGGCCAGCGAGTCGTCGCCGAGGTTGTAGCCGGTCTGTCGGCGGCGCTTTTGGTCTGCATGGCGCTGTACCTTTGGGGAGCGAGACAGTCGGGCGGAGCGGCGGCGGCGTCCGCTGCTGAGATCGTGAGTGGTTCTCTGGCGCCTGTCTTTTGGCTGCTGGTCGTCCTGGTCGGCACCGTCGCGCCGGGTGTGATTTTCGCGTACGCCGCGGTAGCCGATGCTGTCGTCAGTCTGGCGGCGGCGATCGTTGCGTTCGTGTGTCAGGTTGTTGGCAGCACCGCGTTTGTGTACTGCTTGTTCAGGGCCGGCAAATACCGGCCCGTCGTCGACTAACGGTGAGCACGGAGATGGAAGATATGAAAGAGGACGTGTGGATCAACACCATGTGCCGCCGCTGCCAGAGCGAATGCGGCATCCGCGTGCATCGCGTCGACGGTGTCGCTGTCAAGATCGAAGGCATTACCGGCTCGTCCGTTGGTTCTCAAGGCGGGGTCTGCGCGAAAGGTCTGTCGGGCCTACAGGTGCTCTACGATCCGAACCGGCTAAAGTGGCCTCTGAGGCGGACCAACCCCGAGAAGGGCATCGGCGTCGATCCCAGGTGGAAGCGGATCTCTTGGGATGAGGCGCTGGGTGAGATCGCCGAACGTCTGCAGAAAGCGGTCGACATCTCCCCCGCGCGGGTCATGGTCGAATTCGGGATCATCAACGGCATGCAGCAACCGTCGCTCTTCCTGGGCCCGATGATGGCGGGGCTCAGCTCACCGCAAGGGAGCCCGATTCCGGTCAACGCGGCCGGCGCCACGTGTGGCAATGCCGGTCACTTCTTGAACGCCCTGAACTACGCCTCGTTCGTGATAGTGCCGGACTACAAGTACTGCGACTACCTTCTGGTGTTCGGCACCAACCACAGTTTCGGCGGCTTCCAGCAGTACGCCAACCGGCTCGCCGCCGAGGCCCATCGCCGGGGCATGAAAGTCGTCGCGTTCGACCCGGCCTGCAACGGCGCGGGCAGCAAGGCGGACGAATGGGTGCCCATCGTCCCCGGCACCGATGGCATGGTCGCCCTTGCATTGCTTCACGTGATCGTCAATGAGCTGGGGATATGCGACAAGGACTACTTGAAGCACAAGACCAACGCGCCCTACCTGATCGGACCGGACGGCCACTACGTTCGGAACAAAGAGACGAACCGGCCGATGGTGTGGGATTCCGTCGCGAACGCCCCCAAGGATTTCAACAGCGAGATCGGGGACTTCGCGCTCGACGGCGACTACTCCGTTGACGGTGTGCCGTCTGTCCCGGTGTGGACGAAGCTGGTCGAGCATCTGCAGCAGTACACACCTGAGGCTGCCGAGAAGGTTTGTGGGGTGCCCGCGGCGACTCTTCGCCGAATAGCCACCGAATACGCGAACGCGGCGCAGATCGGCTCTACCATCGAGATCGAGGGGCACCAACTGCCGTTGCGACCGGTGGCCACGCTCAACATCCGTTCCGCCGGCACCCATGCAAACGGAGCGCAGGCCCTTTTCGCTATCGACCTGCTGCATCACGTCGTGGGTGCCGCCGGCGCTCCCGGCGGATGCACGACTATTTCGAACGAGTGCCATGGCTATCCGACGACGGGCAAGCCTTACGTCGGCGTGAAGTCGTGCCCGGATGGCTTTGTCACAGTCGGAGGAAAGTGGCTCTTTCCCGAGTCGGTCTGGCCGCTGCGGAAACCCAAGAGACCGCAGCACAGCCTGGAAGAGATGTTCCCGTGCGCCCTGGAAGTCCCCATACTGCGCCTGGCCGACCGCGACGAGATCTGGGAGAAGTCGGGGCTGCGCCCGCAGGTGGACGTTCTGGTCAACTACAGCACCAATCCGATGATGAACGCTTCCAACCCGGCCATGCGGGCGTCGTTCTACAAGGGCATCCCGTTCATCGTGGATTTCGATATCTTCTCGAACGAGTTCAACGAGGCGTTCGCGGACATCCTGCTGCCCGATACGTCGTATTTGGAGAAAGCGGACTGGGAAGGCACGGAGGTGTTCTTCCACGGCATCGCTCCGGGCATGGACAATCCTTGGACCATGCACGTGGCACAGCCGGTGATCGAGCCGCAGTACGAGCGCCGCTACACCCCTCAGGTGCTGATCGAGCTCTTCAAGAGAATGGGCCGCAGTGCCAGAATGGCCGGCTATTTCAACCACATGCTTGGACTCGAAGGTGACAAGGCACTCAAGCCGGACGAGGACATCGTCTGGGAAGACCTCTGTGACCGAGCTGTCACCAACTATTTCGGTGAAGAACACAGTTGGGAGTGGTTCAAAGAAAACGGCTACATCAGTTGGCCCAAGAAGCTTGAAGAGGTCTACTGGAAGCAGTTCAAAGATGCGCGTGTACAGATCTACTGGGAATGGATGCTGGATCTGAAGACAGACACTATGGAAATCGCGCAAGAGATTGGTCTAGAGAAGAAGCTGCGCTGGGAGAACTTCTCTCCGTTGCCTGTATGGAACACGATAAGGCCGATGGAATGCACGGATAGTTCGTTCGACCTTTATGCGTTCACTTGGGCTGAGACGTTCCAATCGAACACGAACACCCAAGAACAGCCGTGGGTTGATGAGATGAGCAAATTGAATCCGTATACGTACTACGTCAACATGAATGCGGGCACCGCGGCCAAGAAGGGACTCAAGGCAGGAGACAGGATCGAGCTCGAGGAAGCCTTCGGCAGACAGAAGCTGCAGGGTGTTCTGCAGACACGTGAGGGGCTGCATCCGGAATGCATCCACATGATCGCCGTAGCCGGGCACTGGGCCAAAGGCCTGCCTGTGGCGAAAGGCAAGGGCCCCTTCTTCAATTCGCTGAATACCGTGAACTTCGGGGACTGCGATCCGATCTGTCTGAACACCGAGTCGGTGCTCAGGGTGAGAGTCCGCAAGGTGAAGCCGGGCCGTGCATAGCGGCCTGCGGAAACAGGGCTGCGTCTCTCTGCAGCATCCCAAGGGAGAGGCGATTGTCGAGATCAAGCGCTACCGGGACCATGAGGTGCTCGGCCGCGAAGACACGGTCGCGGTCGAGGAACCGCTCGAGATCTTCATCGACGGCGCTCCCTGCTATCTCACCATGCGCTCTCCCGGGCGCGAGAAGGAGCTTGCCGCGGGCTACTGCCTCTCTGAGGGGCTGATCGATTCCCTGCGGGATGTCGACGTGCTGACATACTGCGAGGAGGCGCATGGTAACCGAGTCTACGTGAGCTTGAATGCCGAACGGAGAATAGCGAAGCGTCTTACCGTCAAGCAAAGACGGCTGCCTGCATACTCGAGCTGCGGAATCTGCGGCAAGAAGCTGGTGGAGGACATCTGCACGCAGATGGCTCACCGCGCAAACACCTTCTCGGTCGGTCTCAGCGACGTGCGAGAGATGCTGGCGACTTTGGAGCGGAGCCAGGAGGTCTTTGGAGAGACGGGGGGCACGCACGCTGCGGCGGTCTTCGACCGAGGTCTTGGCCTGCTCGCCGTTGCTGAGGATATCGGCAGACACAACGCTCTCGACAAGGCCCTGGGGGAACTCGTCCTTCGCGACAGGCTCAGCGATGTCGTGGCCGTGGCGCTTACGTCGAGACTGAGCTACGAAATGGTGCAGAAGGTCGGTCGCACAGGGGCAGAGATGCTGATCGGCATGTCATCCCCCACCTCTCTGGGAGTTGAACTCGCAAAGACGATCAACCTCACAGTTATCGGCTTTGCGACACAATGCCGGTTCAACGTGTACAGCGGCTTCGAGCGACTGATGCCCGAGGGAGAACCGACTCGGAGACAGGAGACTAGCAGGCTGCTGAAAAACGGGGTGGATAGGACTGGTTCATAGCCTGGTTTCCTCTATCTTTCCTACCCGTGATTTGATAGTGTTTTACCTGCAAATCATGGTAAATGGAGGGGTGATGCGAGGAGACGAGGAGCGGCAAGAAGGCTTCATCGTGCTGAGGAGCCTCGAGGACCGCGTGCCGACCGATCACCCCTTGCGCGCCGTGCGGCGGATGGTGGACGGGGCGCTTCGGGAGATGGGCCCTCTCCTTGACTCCCTCTATGCCGAACGAGGCCGGGTCTCCATCCCACCCGAGTACCTCTTGCGGGCCCAGCTCGTGCAGATCCTTTTCGCCATCCCCTCGGAACGCCGCCTCTGCGAGCACCTGGAATACAACCTGCTCTTCCGCTGGTTCGTGGGGCTGCCGCTCTCGGAAGCCGTGTGGCACCCCACCACCTTCACCAAGAACCGGGACCGCCTGCTTTCGAGTGAGGTGGCCGAGGTGTTCTTCGAGCACATCCGCAGGGAGGCCGAGGCCCGCAAGCTGCTTTCCCGGGAGCACTTCAGCTGTGACGGCACCCTTTTGGAAGCGGCCGCTTCGCTCAAGAGCTTTCGCCCCAAAGACGAGGACGGAGGGGACAACGCCGGGTCGGACGGGCAGGGTGGCCGCAATCCCGACGTCTCCTTCCACGGCGCGAAGCGCACGAATGCAACTCATTGTTCGAAGACCGACCCGGACGCGCGTCTGTGCCGCATCAAGGGCAAAGAGGCGAAGCTCGCCTACCGCGGCCATCTTCTTATCGAGAACCGCAACGGTCTCATCGTCTCTTCCGCACTCACCACCGCGACCGGCAAAGCCGAGGAGGAGGCGGCACTCGACCTGCTCGGCAAAGAGAGAGCGCGCCGGCGGGGCCGCCTCACCGTGGGAACCGACCGGGGCTACAACACAAAGAGCTTCGTGACCGCCACCCGCGCCATGAACATCACTCCCCACGTGGCTGAGAAGAAGCGCTACAGCGCCATCGACGGGCGCACGACCACCTGGGAGGGCTACGTGGTGAGCCTGAGACGGCGCAAGATCGTGGAGGAAGCCTTCGGCTGGATGAAGACGGTAGGCGGCCTGCGGAAGCTCCGGCACCGGGGCGAGATCAGGGTGCGGGCCGTTTTCACCTTCACCTGCGCCTGTTTCAACCTGGTCCGACTGCGAACTCTGGAACTGGAAGCTGTTCCCCGATGAAAAAGAAGGGGGAAACCCGCCCATCTGGAGCCCCGGATCTGGCTCTGCGGACCGACGCAGCCGGTCACCGGTCTCGTTCCCCGCTCCGCTCACCGATATCCTTCCCTTGATGGCTTCATTTTCAGCAGCCTGCTAGCGGTTCCCGGTTGATTGGACGCGGGGGCTCACTCGAACAAGCCGAATTGGGTTCGATGGAGCGACCTGGTAACGGACTTTCGGCCCCGCCGAAAACGGAGGCAGGCTTGTTCGGAGGCGCTTCTCTCACCAGACCGCTGTTTCGAGGGAAGCTGCCAGTCCTGCCGTTTGTCCGTGTCGGCTAGGCGGCAGGAACGCGGCGCCGAACACCGTAGCGAGAACTTGAGTTGCTGGTGTACAGTTAGGCAAGCGCCGTCGCTGGGTTTCTGGGGTCGCCCATTCGCGCTTCCCGCGCCATCCGCATTTTGCTCGTAGCATCGACGTTCCGCAGGGTTTCTCCGAATCAGGTCAACGGCGACAAGGACTCGCGACTCCCTGAATGATGAGGAGAGTGCACATGTCGTCTAGCCGCGACAAATCGGAACCACGGTTTGAGCCCTCATCCATCAACATCTGTCTTGAGACGCAAAGCGGCGTCCTTGCGGGCTACCTTCTGGATGTCTCTCGTCGTGGCATCGCGATAGATCTCCCACGCGGAGATACTCCTCTCCCGGCTGTGGGAACCTCTGTATCGAGAGTGACGGCCAGCGGCAAGGGATCCTATTCCGGTGCGTACAGTCTCGGTACGGCGACAGTGAAACGTGTCTGGAATCAATCGGCCTACTTTGACTATGGTGGAGGTATGGCCTTGCTGTTCGACGAGCCTCTCGACGATGCCGATAGGCACAAGGCACTGCTGAAAGGCACACAACAATTCACGCGTCTTCGGTCACAGGCCCGGCTGGCTGCACACGATATTGAGCATCTCAGCGCATATCGAAGATCCCTGAGTGAGTGTCAGATGAGGCTGTATATTCAGACAATCACCTTTTCGGTGTCTTTGGCAGCAGCATATTTCGCTCTAATATACTACGGGATTGTGACCAACAGTATGGAAGATGCCCAGCTGAGCTTCTGGAGAACACTGGTGGCAACCCTGCCAGGAGTGATAGCAATCGCGTTTGCGTTGATGATATCGCAGAAGAACGCTTCGCTTCAGAGAGTAGATGCGTATCTTGCTGTTCTGAAGGAATGTGTGGCTAGAAACGAATACCCGCGTGAATACCAGGGTTGGGAAACTGAGTACGCAAAGTTCAGACAGATCATGAAGACGGACAAGTGCCATGAATGCGAAATGGCGAAGCATAGCCACAGAGAGTGCGGAGTATGGAAACCTGAAGAGGCTCAGGAGATGGCCGGGCGCCGTCTCACAACAAAACCATATGTCAGTCTCTACTACGCAATCATGTACGGAACTTTCATAGCCATTCTTGTAGCATCAATCGCGGCCGTGATAATCGAAGTGGCCAGTCTACAACGCGGTGTTAGCACGTATGTGGCTATAAGCGCGGTGATCACACTAGTAATGGTTGCTGCGATCACTGGCATCTGCATTCTCGCCTGGCGATTACGCAAAGGCAGGTACTCCTTTGAACACTACATCAGGTGTTGGCTCGACCTTCTGCACCGCTGTCGGGAGCAGATACATTGCTAGGTGCGGCGTGAGAGTGGATCTCAATGGTGCGCCTCGAGCGGCCATCCTTCTGGCCATTCTTGCCGCGTCCATGCTTCTCGGGTTCCATGGTGACACAATCGATCCCTCGGCGTCACGCCACCTTCCGCCCGCCCCATCGCGCTATAGTCGTTAGGCCGCCGTACCCATGCGGCCGTGTCGCGGCCGCCGGCAGCCGACACGTTCCGCGACTTAGCGTGGGCGCCGCCGGCCCCGAGCCACCGACCAAAGGGAGGGCCTAGAACATGCAACGCACCATCCCGCCGTTCGTCTCCGCCGAGTGGCTCGCCGGCCACCTGGGTGACGGTCTGGTGATCATCGACGTCCGGGCCGAGGAGCTCTACGCCGCCGGGCATATCGCCGGGGCCATCTCGGTGCCGTTCGGGCTGGTCTCGGCCTGGGCCGACTCGGGCGAGTTGATTCTCGAGCTGCCTCCCGTGGCCGACCTTCTCGCGACCATCGGCGGCTGCGGACTCACGAGCGCGTCGCGGGTGGTCATCGTGGGTCCGTCACCCGATCCTGGGGCGCCGCCCTATGCCTGGGCCGACGCGGCCAGGGTCGCCGCGACGCTCATCTACGGCGGGGTCACGAACGTGGCGGTGCTGGCCGGCGGTCACGCCACGTGGGTGGCCGAGGGCCGGAGCGTCACCACCGAGGTCTCGACGCCCACGGCGGTCGCCTACACTAGCGAGGTCGACAGCGCCACCTGGGTATCGACCGAGTACGTCAAGCAGCGCATCGGCGTGGCCGTGCTCGTCGACGGGCGCGACGCCGAGGTGTACTTCGGCGCGTTCATCGAGGAGGTGTTCGCCGACATGCGGGGGCACATCCCGACGGCGCGATGCCTGCCGCTGGTGTGGGCCTGGGAGCCCGACGGCACCTACAAGTCCGACGAGACCCTGGGAGCCATGGTGGCCGGTGTGATCGGCAGCGACAAGGCTCGCGAGGTCATCTGCTACTGCGGCGCCGGCGGGTATGCGTCCGCCTGGTGGTACGTGCTCAGCCAGGTGCTCGGATACACCGACGTCAAGATCTACGACGGTTCGATGGAGGCGTGGGTCGACGGGGGGAATGAGGTCGTCGCCTATTCGTGGACTGAATAGAAGTGGCCTTCCACCCGGCGGCCGATCACCGACCGTGCGGGCTGAGATCCCCTTGGTGGGGTGCGCTCCGTTCGCGACTGCGTTGGAGGCAGGTCGCTCGGGACCCGACGAGCCGCCCACGCACTTTCTGTAATGTATTGGCGCATTGCAGCCGATAATCCATGATGCCGCACGTGATTCGTGCGCAGGCGCGGGCAGGGGAGGCAGTTTCTCAGGAGGTCTACATGGGCTGGTTGCTCCGCAGGATGGCGATCCAGAGCCGCATCGTTCTCGGCTATGCACTGATGATGCTCGACGTGGTCATCATCGGCGCCGTCGCCATGATCTGGCTGAAGAAAGGGCTCGACCAAACCATCGGGCTGATCGTGATCGGAGTCTTCACGGGCGGTGGAATCGTTCTCGGCTGCGGACTCACCTGGCTGCTCTTCCTGGGTCTCGGCCGCAAGCTGAAAGCCGCCACGGGCGGTTTGAACTCGGCGGCGACGGAACTCATGTCGATCGCCTCGCAGGTCGCGGCCGGCGCCGCGCAGACCGCCGCCTCGACCAACGAGACCACCGTGACCGTCGAGGAAGTCAAGCAGACGGCCATTCTGGTGCACGAGAAGGCCTCGTCGGCCGCGGAGGGCGCCAAGAACGCCGCGATCTCGCTCGAATCGGCACGCGTGCTTGCCGATGAGACGGTGGCGGGCATCGAGCAGATGCTGGGTGACATGGATGTGGTCTCGCAGACCATCAACCGGCTGAGCGAGCAGACGCAGGCGGTGGGCGATGTTGTGGCCGCCGTCAACGACCTGGCCGAGCAGTCGAACCTTCTGTCGGTCAACGCCTCGATCGAGGCCGCCAAGGCCGGCGAGCACGGCAAGGGCTTCTCGGTTGTGGCGCAGGAGGTCAAGAGCCTGGCCGAGCAGTCGAAGCAGGCGGTCGTACAGGTGCGCACCATTCTGAACGAGATCCAGAAGGCGAGCCAGACGGCGGTGCAGGCTGCAGAGCGCAGCCGGCACACGATCGAGTCGGGCAGGGAGCGCTCCGTGGAAGCCGGCGAGGTCATGCAGCGCGTGGCCGATCGTGCCGGAGACGACAGTCAGTCGTCACTGCAGGTCACGGCCTCCACGCAGCAGCAGTTGGCCGGGCTCGAGCAGATCGCCCAGGCTATACAAAGCATCAACGACGCCGGGCAGCAGTCCACCACGGGCACCCGCGAAGTCGAGCGCCAGGCTCAGCATCTTCAAGCCTTGGCTCTCGAATTGAGGAGCATCGTGGTCTCGGGCGCGGGCGCCTGATCCGCGCACGAGTCGGTCGCGATTCGGTCGCGTTTATCCGTCCGACCGGGTTGCTAGTCTCTCCAGTGCCGGCCAAGTGGCCGGCTACGCGCCACAACGCAGTGGAGGGAACACGTGGACGGCACACCGACGCTACGCACCTTCGTCGCCCCTGCCGGTGACGACGATCTCTCGTCTCGGCCCCGGGGCGCCGAGACGCGGGCGGCAGAGCCTCGCTCGAGTCGCCAGATCGTAGACTTGTTCATGCAGACCGTGCGGCGAGACCAGTCGCTGATCCCCAACGCGGTGCGTGAGCTCGAGCCCGATGGTTTCTGCGAGTGGTTCCTCGCGAGCCTCGACACCTTCGCCCTCGACTACATGCAGGTCTACTGCGATGAGCCCGAGGTGCGGCCGGCCACGGCTCGGTGCCTCGCCTAGGCGCGGTCGCGAAATGACGTGACCCCGGCCGGCCGGCGGCGAAGCGCGGGCGCCCCGGCACCTGCTATGCTCGGTTACCGGCCGCCGGTTCGAATCGACACGACCATGCGGCTTGCTGAACCCCCGTTCCCGAACACGCCGATCTGGAGCGTCGCCCATGCAGAAGCGAGCCGGACTGGGTCTCGGTCTCGTCGTCCTCGCCTTTCTGGCCTACGTGTCTCTCGGGCTGCCCGACGGGTTGCTCGGCGTGGCCTGGCCGTCGATGCGGCGCGATTTTGGACTGCCCTTCGACGCGCTTGGGCTGCTGTCCGTTGCCTTCACCGTCGGCTACCTTCTGTCGAGTTTCTTCGCCGGACGGTTGATGGCCCGGCTGCATCTGGGGACGTTGCTGGCGCTCAGCACATTCTTCGCCGGCGGCGCGCTCGTAGGATATGGAGTGGCCCCCGGGTGGTGGGTCGTGGTCGTGCTGGGGGTGGCGGCCGGATTGGGCGGTGGCGGCATCGACGGGGCGCTCAATATCTACGTCGCGGCCAACCACGGAGAGCGCATGATGCAGTGGCTCCACGCGGTCTACGGCGTCGGAGCGATGCTGGGTCCGGTCGTCATGACGCTGGCGCTCAGTCTGCTGAGCAGTTGGCGGTGGGGCTACGGGGTCGTCGGCGCACTCGAGTTGGCCCTCGCCGGCTGCTTCGTGGTCACGGCGTCGCGCTGGAGCGGGGGCGGGAGTCGGGGCGGCGCGGGGGAGGGGGCGGGCGAGAATCCCGCACATGGCCGCGAGCGGCATCATCTCGACGTGCCGATTCTGGAGACTATGCGGCGGTGGCGAGTCTGGCTCGCCATGTTTCTCTTCTTCGTCTACATGGCCATCGAGGTGGCCTTCGGCAGTTGGGCCTACACGCTGCTCACCGAGTCGCGGCAGGTGTCGCCTCGCACCGCGGGGTTCTTCATGGCGAGCTACTGGGGCATCTTCACCGTCGGGCGCATCGTGGCCGGCTTCTACACGCGGCGCGTAACCGAGCGGACCCTCGTGGTCGGCAGCCTGGTCGCCGGTCTCGTCGGTGCGGGGCTCCTCGCCCTGGAGATCCCCGGGCCGCTCAATCTCGTTGCCTCGGCAGTCATAGGACTGGCGCTGGCTCCGGTGCTGGCGGCACTCCTTTCCGGGACGGCCCGGCGGGTCGGAGAGCGCTACACGCCCAACGCCATCGGCATGCAGATCGCGGCCATGGGGGTGGGCGGAGCCGCGGGGCCGGCCCTCGCCGGAGTCGTGGCCCAGCGGCTGTCACTCGACGCGATTCCGTGGTTCATCATGGCGCTGACCGCGGTGATGATCGGGTCCTATTTCCTCTCGCTCGCGAGGGCGAAGAGGACTCCGTAGCGCGTTCTCCTCATCCGGCTCTGACACCGCGATCAGCGCATGCTCCTCAGAGAAGCCCGTCCCAACACGGGTGGGTGTACGTGCGTTCACCTTTTGGTTGACAAGCGCTCAACAGTTCTGCTAGGTTGGGTGAACGATCATTCGCCTGTGCAGCAGCGTTGTACCTGTTCGGGAGGAGGGCAGTGGACACAGTGCGCAAGCGCATCCGGGTATCTGGAGCGGAAAGGCAGAAGCAGCTTGCCGAGATCACGCTGAAGCTGGTTGCCAGGTACGGTGTACACGGTGTCACAATCTCTCGTATCGCCTCTGGGGTCGGACTCTCGCGGTCGGCTCTTTACAAGTTCTTTCCCAATCGCGAAGCGATGCTCGTGGCTGCCCTGGATCTTATGGTCGAGCGGGTTCCGAAATGGATCGATCAGTCATCGGGGAACGACGTCTTTGAGCACATCATGGACATGGGCAGGCGGCATGGCACCATCCTTGCCGCCGAATTCGAAGGCTTCATTCATCCCTGGTTCCAGTTCGCTGCCGCCGGCGGCTCCGGGAGCATGACTGAGGAGTTGCGCAACAGGCATCTCGTATTCATTCGAGCTTTCGCCGAGTTGGTCGAAGAGGGGAAGCGCGACGGAAGCATCCGCGCGGATCTTGATACCGACGTTCTGGCATGGAGTCTCATGATGTGGGGCTGGGCCGAGGACGTGGCCCGCCTCGTCGGGCTGGAAGAGATCATCGACAACGGAACGTCGGTGGAAATCTTCAGACGCATGCTGGGCGATATCGCGGGCCCTTCTCGCGACAATCTCAAGGACTGCGTAGAGGAGGAGAAGGCGCCATCTCCTCCTGGGCAGGGGTCCCTACTTACGGAGATCACGGCAGGGTAGGGATGTTGTAGATATGCGGTGTGGGAGAGGAGGACTGGTAAGGGGAGAGACCTGATGAATCGTGTGGAGGTGCTCTTGTATGCCAAGAAAGCTCGAGTGCTGAACGAAAACAGTCACCGGAAAGGGTACACGATGACAAAGCGGCTTCTAATTGCAGGGCTTCTCATTCTGTTGCTGGCTGTGGCCCTCCTGGCAGTGGCCTGCGGCGAAGAGGAACCCGCGGCCACCACGGCAGGCCCGGCCACCACAGCGGGCCCGGCCACCACAGCAGGCCCGGCCACGACAGCGGCTCCAACCACCGATACCACGGTGGCGCAGAAGCCCATAGAACTGTCAATGGCGAGCATGTCGGCGCCCGAGGCGCCCATCGGTCTCGCGTTGGAGGCTTGGGCGGAAGAGATCAAGCAGGCCAGCAACGGCCTGCTCACCATCAGACACTACGGATCGAGTCAGCTTGTGAAGGGCCCCGAGATGCGTTCCGGCGTTAGGGACGGTGTGGCCGACATCGGGCACTCCTTCATCTTCGGAGCCGAACCCGGCTTTGAAGTCGCCGTCAATCTCACCCAGCTCGTCCGCGGCAAAGATACGCTCGACGGCATCAGGATCTTCGAGGCTATTTGGGCCAAGTACACCGAGCTGATGGAAAGCCAGTGGAAAGACTTCAAACTCCTGTGGATCTTCCCGACCCATTCGAGCGCCCTCTTCACCACTGAGAAGGCCGTCAGGACGATGGCCGACATCAAGGGGCTCGAGATCCGCGTGCCCAATGCCATTCTGGCCGACTTCATGAAGAACCTGGGAGCATCGCCCATATCCATGTCGACGCCTGACTGGATCACTTCGCTCGACAAGGGAACGACAGACGGCGGCGCCACCACTGTCGGGAGTATGTACGACTTCCAGATCGCCGACAACTTCAAGTACTGCACGAATTTCGCCATGGGCTGCTCGGTGAACTGGCTGGCCATGAACATGGAGACGTGGAACAGTCTGTCTCCCGAACTGCAGAAGATAATCGATGACAGCTTGCCGTCGGCACGGCAGAAAGCCATCGACGCCTGGGTGGAGAGCGAGAAGCTGACCCGGCAGTTCAGCCTCGACGCCGGCATCGAGTTCATAGATCTCCCCGACGATGAGTACGCCCGCTGGAATGAAGCTGTCATGCCGGTGTACGACAAGATGGCGGCGGACATGGACGCCCTGGGCTTCCCCGGCACAGAACTTGTGGAGTACGCGTTGGGTCTGGCCAGGTAGTCTCGCGGCTCTCGAGAAGGACCGTTTTAGCCTAGTACCTATCGACTGTCTGAGCCGTGTCCGCACAGGCTGTGTGATGCGGCTCAGACAGTCTCATGACCCAAAACCGAGCCTGCGATCAGCTGAATTGATCAGAAGAAGCGAGGGACTTCTTGATGAGTGGACGCAAACTCTATGACTACTTGGTGAGGGCACTCCTCATCATTGCCACGCTGGCACTTATCTTGATGGCGACAATCATCGCCGTGAACATCTTGGGACGGAGCCTCTTCGGCAAACCGATACTGGGCACTATAGAAATCGCCGGGCTTGCCGGAGTCGTGTTCGCGTCAATAGCGGTGCCCTTCGTGGAAAAGGAACGCCGCAACGTTTTCATGGAGGTACTCGTCACGAAATTCCCGCCCCGGATGAAGGCATTCACCGACGCATTCGTCCTCCTGGTGAGCCTGGGAGTGATCGGCGTTCTCACGTGGGCGATGTTCAGGGAGTCTAACTACTCCGCGAGTTACACAGAGGTAACCACAGTCATGAGGATACCCGTGGCGCCGTTCAAGTACATCTGGTCGGTGGGCGCCGCGCTTCTCAGTGCCGTTCTCCTGTGGAACATCATCGAGTCCCTCAGGAAAGGGTTCAAACGATGAGCCCCATCATGACGGGTGTGGTCGGACTGGCTTCGCTGCTCGTGCTTCTCATGTTCGGCATGCCTATAGGCTTTGCCATGCTGGTGTTGGGCTTCACGGGGTTTGCGTATCTCACCAGCTTCACCGGCGCTGTGAACATCCTCGTCAATACCCCCTACGCACTGATCTCCAGCTACGACTACGCTGTTATCCCTCTCTTCATCTTCATGGCCGCGCTGTGCAACAGTACCGGTCTGGGGCAAGGCCTCTTTCGTATGGCAAACGCGTGGCTGGGTAGAATCCCTGGCGGGCTGTCCATAGCCACCATCGGTTCATGCGCAGTCTTTGGCGCCGCCAGTGCCTCGAGCATCGCCACCACGGCGACGATAGGCACGGTGGCCTTGCCTGAGATGAAACGATACAACTACGACCCCGGTTTGTCCGTGGGTTGCGTCGCCGCCGGCGGCACTCTGGGTATCATCATCCCTCCCAGCGGGATACTGATGATCTACGGCATCATAGCGCAGCAGGATATCGGCAAGCTTTTCATAGCCGGCCTTCTTCCCGGCATCCTGCTGGCCGTTATGTTCCTGATCATGATCGTCGTTCGAGTGAAGTTGAAGCCGAGTCTGGCTCCTCTTGGACCCAAGACCACCTTGAAAGAGAAAGTGTTCTCCATTCTCGACAGTTTTGAGATGCTGGTGGTCATCATCCTGGCCATTGTGGGTCTGCTCGTCGGCTGGTTCACGCCAACCGAAGCGGGTGCCGTGGGAGCTTTCGGGGCGCTCATAATGTCCTTGGTGCGAAGGCGGCTGACCTGGGAGGCCTTCAAGAGTGCCACCATGGAGACCGTGCGCACCGGGGGCATGATATTCGCCGTTCTGATCGGCGCACTGGTCTTCACCTCCTTTCTTGCCGTGACGACGATCCCCATGGAGGTGGCGGAGTGGGTGGGCGACCTCGGTTGGCCACCGATGGCTGTCATGATCTTCATTCTGCTCATGTACGTGGTAATGGGCACGTTTCTTGAAGAGATGGCAATGATCTTGCTCACGCTGCCCATCTTCTTCCCTGTGGTAGTCGCGCTTGGTTTCGACCCGATATGGTTCGGCATAATCATCGTGGTGGTCGTGATCATGGTCATGATCAGCCCTCCGGTGGGCATAACCATGTTTGTGGCCAAGGGCATCGCGCCGGATATCCCGATGAGCACCATCTATAGGGGGGTGCTGCCGTTCTTGGCGATTTCCGTCGTGTTTACGGCCTT
>JAKAHF010000403.1 GCA_021815245.1 Actinomycetes bacterium | reverse complement strand
CCTGACACCCTTCTCGGGCCGGCTCGAAGGGTGCCGAGGTGTGGCGCTTCGCCGCCAGAATGCACTGGGCATGTGCGAGAGTAGGACGCAGGGAGCGTTCGTAGCAGCGCTACGGACGCGACCGAGGACGACCTATCGCGCCGCCTAGTGCGGTCTGGTGGCCGGGGCTCCACGCCTTGGCACCCTTCTAGCCGGAAGTGAAGACGTAGTCTTTGACCTTCTTCTTGTCAAGCATCACCACGACGCCCTTGAGGATGCCCTCGGAGTATTCGCTGCCGGGATTGATCATCAAGGTGCGGCCTGACTTCTGTGCGCCGCGCGACTCGTGGATGTGTCCGTGTAGTCCGAGCAACGGCTGGTACTTCTCGATGACCTGCTTCGCCCCCACGCTGCCGGCATGGATCTTCTCCTCGGCGGCCATGCGCATGTTGGCGTCGAGCTTCGGACACAGGTCGAGGGAGTAGCCGTACGGCGGCACGTGAAAATTGAAGATGACGTTCTCGAAGTCCTTGGCCGAAGGACCGACCTTCTGGCACAACTGCTCCAGATAGGTAGCCAACTCGTCCTCAGGGAACTCGCGTGGCGTGTCCCACGGCGTCGGGTTCGAACGAGAGCACGACAGCATCTGGTAGTCGCCGAACCTCACCACGCGGTCGTCGCACGGCAGCAGCGACTTCGAGTGCTCGATCATGCCGTCGATCTCCCACCAGTCGTCGTTGCCCGGGCAGATATACACGTCGGTGTTCTTGCCCGCGAGGCGTTCGTCTGCAAGAACGAGCCACTCCTCAATGCGCTCTATGGCACGCTTCTTGAAGAGCTTGTCGATCGCGTCGTGGTCGCCCTTCATCGCGTCGTACTCTTCGCGTGTCTGTTCGACCCAGTAGTAGCCCGCGTTCTCGATGGTCTTCTTGGTGGCGGCCACATCCTCGGGGCTTTCCATCGTGGTGTACTGACCCATGAGGTGACATTCGCGACCACCCCCAGCTTTCTCCACCAGCGGGATCAGCACTTTGCCCAGCAGATCGCCGTTGAGCACCGCCACGTCCACCCCGTAGATGGGAAGAGCGTTGAGGAACTTGCGGAAACACACGTTCGACCCGTGGATATCGGTCACGTAGAACAGCTTGAGCACCTATCACTCCTTTGTGGCCCCAGAGCCTCGCGATCAGAGCGCGACACTGAGGCCGTCGGGGGCGCCGCTGCCATAGCGGCGCCCCACAGTCGCGAACATCACAACATGCCTGTGCGGCACGCTCACTCGGGAGGCAACTCGACGGTCAGCATACCAGCGTTGATGCCCGTGCCCTTCTTGGCGCGCCAATTCCAGAAGAAGTACCAGCAAAGACCGAGCGCCCAGGTGGCAAGGATGAGTCCGCCTGTTAGCCAGGTGAAGTCCTCGAGCCTGGTGTCTTGGAAGAAGAAGAACACCGCCAGAATGACCAGGTACGCTATGTTCACCACGGCGCCGTACACGACCACCGGGACCCCTAGGAATGACCACCTGCGATAGGGTGAGGCCTCCCAGATGCCCTTCGCGCGTTTCGAGAAGGGGAAAAGGGCGGCGGCGATCGCGGTCACGCCGAACACCGAGAAGATCTCGAGAGCGGTGACCGACAAGCCCTGCTCCTGGAACGGCAGGTAGAACGTGTACAGCGCGATGAGGATCTCAGCAAGGAAGAAGCCCAGAACGTAGTTCTTGATCGGCGAGGCGAAGCGGGCGTTCACGCTCGTGAACCACTTCGGACCCATGCGGTCCATGCCCCAGGCGAAGATGATGCGTGGGAAGGCCAGATACGACAGGGCTACCCACCACAGGGTGAACATGATGAACGAGAAGCCCATGAAGAAGAGCAGCACCTTGCCCCACCCGCCGGCCGGCACCACCATCGCGGCCAGGCCGACGAAGTGCGATGACCACGGCATGGCGTAGCCCTCGATGGCGTCGGTGCCCGCATTGTCCAACCACGAGGCAGCTGAGAGGAAGTTGAAGTCGACCAGTCTGTAGAGCCCCACAGCCGTCAGAATCATGAATGTAGCCGGCAGAACGATGGCGAAGAGGTTGCCGAGAATGATGCTCTTGTCAGGCCGCTTGACCTCACCGGCGATGAAGGTGATGCAGTACGAGTAGGCGAACAGCCAGGAGCCCGCAACCATGACCCCGAAGGTGTCGTACCAGTTCCACGTCGTCGGCATCTCGGTACCTGCTGCAGCAGAAACCGACGCGATGAAGTCGGTGTAGTTCAGCGATCCGTTCTCGGCGGCAACGCCGTTCCAGGCCGAGATGAAGTCCTGCTTGCTGTATGAGAGCAGCACTATCACGATGATAAGGGCGCCGATCAATCCGAGGCCCATGACCACCTTCTGGACGCGGGCGAAGACCTTGATGCCAAAGACCACGAACAAGAAGGCGATAATGCTGGCGAGTGTGGCTATGACAAAGGTGCCCCAGTTGTACGGAAGGCCGCCGAAGAACTCCGAAGTCGCCCCGTCGTACAGCCAAGTCCAACCCATGAACTCGGAAAGCATGACGCACCCCGGGTCGGCTATCCACGGAGCCAGAACGTAGATCCACATGAGCCATATGAACGCGTTGCCGAATGACTCCGCGATTCCTACGAGGGGGTGCAGGATTCGGGAGTTGTAGATGTATTCTCCACCCGACCGAGGCATGGAGCCGCCCAGGATACCCCATACGAGGGGAAAGCCGATACCTGCCAACACCAACGATATGATCGTGGCGATGATCAAGTTGCCGCCCAGATAGACGCCTAGGCCCAGGCTAACCATGACCCAGATGCTCGGCGTCAGGCCCTGGTTCATGAAGCCCACGCCGAACGCGTCCCACATGCTTAGTCCGCGCACGAGGCCGCTGGCCTTACGCGCGAATGCGATTTCTTGATTCTGTTCCTGCATTTCCACTCCCCACAACTAGCTCTATCACGGCAGTTGCTACCCATCCCCGGCCGTACTCCCGTCCGGTCGTGCCACTTTCTCCTCAAGCAATCGCGGCCCCTTCCTCGGCGGCCTCCGCCGGAAGATGCCAGTCGCACGTCTCTTTGAGCTTCCACGGGACGATGATGGTGCGCACCCTGGTCACACCGGGTATCGCTCCGATCACTTCGTTGCTGAGTCTCACGAGTTCCTCGGTGTCACGCGCGTACACCTGCACATTGAGATCGCCGTCGCCGACCACGCCGCCCACGTAGCTGATCTGCCCCAGTTGGGTCAGCTGGGCGGCCACCTCTTGGAGTTGGCCGGGAGCAACGTCGATGAGCACGTCGCCCACCGTCGAGTATCCAAGAGCCTGGGGATTGAGGATGGCGGTAACACGCACGATGCCGGTCTTGCGGAGCCGGTCGATACGGTAGCGGATCGAGCGTTCGGAGACTACCCCGGGCAGACGCCTGGCCATCTCGGAGGAACTCATGCGCCCGTCCTCTTTGAGGAAGGCCAGAAGCTCGCGGTCGATTGCGTCGAGCTTGGCTGCCACGGCGGCTCCCAGTCGATTGACCCACGCGGGAACTGTGACAGACCGCGTCGGTAAAAGTCAATACCCCGCTTGAGATTTGCCGATTCGGAAAGCTTCGTACCACGCCGACACCCGCGGGAGGTTCACAAAGACCGCCGCCGCCAACTACAATGGTTCCCCATGAAGCTGCCCGCCATAGGACCGATCGACCGATACATCACGGCGCTTGCGCCTCTG
>JAKAHF010000402.1 GCA_021815245.1 Actinomycetes bacterium | reverse complement strand
GAAGATGCCGCCGGTGCCGATGACGTTCTGCACGTCGAGCAGGTTCTTGCCGCGTTGCACCAGTATCTCGCCCACTACCGAGAACTCCTGCCGCACCGTGCCCGCGTGACGCTCCACGGCGATCGAGACGGCCGACTGGGCGAGCACGATGTCGGCGTCGAGCTCCCGCTCGCCGGTGGGAGCGTGTCCAACGTTCTTCGACAGGAAGTCGATGTGCGCATCGGAGTCGAACGGGGACTGCGCCTGGCCGGGGCCGTCGAGGGCCGGAAAGAGCTCGCGGAGCTTCTGGAGGAACGGCTCGCGGCCCACGAAGCCGTAGATGGTCGGAGCGTTGTACCGTATGCCGAGGTCACCCTCGACCGTCCGCTTGACCCGCAGCTCCGGCAGGCCACGGAGCACGGTCTGCGGGGTCACCAACGACTGCTCGACGACCGAATGGATGTTGGTGGTGGCGCCGCCGACCTCGACCACGAGAAGGCTGCCGATGCCGGGCTCGCCGGGAGCGCCGTCTGCGACGAGGGCCGCCGCCTGAAGGCTCGCCTTTGGAGTCGGGATGATCGGGCCGCCGACGAAGTCGGCCGCCTTGTCGAGCCCCTTGGCTTTGGTGATATGGGCTATGAAGATCTCGCGGATCAACTCCTGGGCGGGCGCCACATCGACCGTGTCGAGCGTCGGCAGCACGTTGCTCGCCCGATAGACCTTCTTGTCGTGATGCTCGAGCACTTCGCGCACGGTGTCGGCGGCCACCCGGTTGCCCGCCACGAGTATGGGGCAGCTCACCGAGGAGTGGGCCAACATGCGGGCGTTGTGGATCATGGTCTTCTTGTCGCCCCCGTCGGTGCCGCCGCACAGCAGGATGATGTCGCACCTGGCCGCCTCGATGGCCTCGACGATCTCTCTGTCGATCTCGAAACCGTAGCCGCTCACCAGTTTGGCGCCCGCTCCCAGGCAGGCCCTCCGGCCCGCCTCGAGGGTCAGCTCAGGCACCAGGCCGATGGCCACCATCTTGAGGCCGCCGGCCGCGCTGCTGCTCGCGTACTTGCCCGCGACCTTGTCGACGTCGACACCGCAGGTCTCTGTCAGCTCGGCGAGAGCCTTGTTCAGTCCGATGGTGACGTCGGTCTCGATGGTCGTCGGCGACTGAGCCCGGCCGAGTATGGCCTCGCCCGCCAGATCTACGGCGAGCACCTTGGTGTAGGTGGACCCGAAGTCCACCAGCAGGTAGACGCTCATGGCAGGCTAGTCGATGCCCAGGTCGGCCTTGAGGGTCGAAACGGCTTCGTCGGCCGAGCACGTGTTGGGGAAGACGCGGTTGAAGCCCAGCTCCTTGAAACGACGCTCGACCTCGGGCCAGTTCTTCTCGATCTCCACGGGAGCGGCGACCGTGCCGCCCGCGTAGAGGATGATGTGCTCCAAACCGGCCTCGATGCACTTCTGGCGCAGGCCCTCGCAGTCGAGGATGCCCATGCCGTACATCGACGACACCAGGATGGCGTCGGCGTCGATCTCGATGGCCGCGTTGATGAACTCCTGCTGCGGCACCACGGCGCCAAGAAACGCGACCGTGAACCCCGCGGCCCTGAACGCCTTCTCGAGCACCCAGCCGCCGATCATGTGGGCGTCGGCGCCGATTGTGCCGATGACGACGGCCCTGTTGACTTCTCTCGTAGGCACTTGGCCTCCCTGACCTTTCGAGGTCTGAGCCGCGCGCGGCGTCAGTTCCTGGTTTTTGGCAGAATCGAGGCGAACTGCAGGTCTTCGACGATCATCTGAAAGTCGAGGTCGCGCCCTTCTTTCTTGGCCCGGCTCTCGAGCTTCTGCAGGTGATAGTCGCGCGCTTCCTGCGGCACCGGCACGTCGCCCGTATCCCAGTAGCGCACGGCGCCGGTCGCGTCACGCATGACGAGCACGCGACCCTTGTTGTGCTTCCAGGGGCTGAACATCGTGTCGATCCAGCCGGCCTCCACCCCGAGGCACAGACCGACGGCCATGTCGCCGTCGCCGGCGTCGAGGCACTTGTCCATCAACGCGCGCACCTCGAGCTCGATGATGGCCTCTTCGGCGCGCAGCTCGTCGCAATCGGGCAGCCGCTGGCCCCAGGCCACCTTCTGCAGATGGCGGGCCAATCTCACCGAACTCGCCATGCCCTCCTTGGTCGGGGTGGCGAAAGCCTCGTCCTCGCTCTTGAGGATGGCGGTGGTGCACCCCGCGAGGATGGGGATGACCGCGTTCCAGGCGATCATCGCGTGCGCTTCTTCGAGGCGGGGCGGCCAGGCGCCGAGGTATGGATATCCGCCGGTGAAGAAGTCGACGTCGGCATAGCCCGCCTTCGCGCAGTATTCGCGACTAAGGCGCTGCGTGACGTTGATGAGCGCGATGTCCTGGATGAGGCTCATGTTGAGACCATGCTCGAGGAACATGTACTTGATACCCTGCTCGGCCCCCAGCAACGATTGCGAGACGATGACGAAGGCCCGATATCCGGGGGTGTCGTAGCCGGTGCAGTTGCAGCAGTTGTGGGTGCAGATGGGCACGCCGTGTTCGGTGTAGATGGCGGCCAGCCGGCTCTCATACTGGTTGATGCGGATCTCCTCGGCGAGCGGGATCTCCCTGCAGTGTGAGATGCACTCCTGGATCGACCTGGTGTTGGCGCCGTTCCAGCCGGCGGCCAGGGCGATCTCTGAGGAGAGACGGCCATCCTCGTCGGTGGAGTTGAGCGACATGGGGCACTGGGTCTCACGCCTGATCTTGCGGGCCTCCTCGACACCGAAGTTGACGATGGGCCAACCGTTCAGCATCGACATGCCTTCTTTGCGGCTGCGCTCGATGCCCTCCCTCGCTTTGACGAAGTCGAGTTTGCGGGTGTACGAGTCGGAGAAGATGATCCACATGCCGTCGGGCGCGAGGCCGCCTTCTTGCTCTACGTAGTTCAGGCCTTCGATCATGTACTCGGTGAGCGCTCGGCCGAACTGGGGAGTCAGCAGCTGGATGCCTCGCTCGCGGGCCTCCATGAACTTGCGCGCGTAGCTCTTGCCTTCAGACAGCTCCCTGGCCGCCGCGATGCATTCGTCGAGGTCTTCGATCTGCTTGCCCGTTTCCCACTGGGGCAACACTTCTTCTTTGCGGATCTTGAAGAACTGGTCGTCGGACAGCCTGACATTCTTGACCTGGTTCTTGTCCATGTCTCCCTCGTCTGCGCTCGCGGTCACGCCCGAAGTGGCTACCGGGTTCCAATTTAATTAACGTTAACTAGCCTGTCAAGCGATTCCTCGCCCGGGTGTGTTCGACACCGCCTTCGAGGGGCCGGACGGTTCTACTCGGGCGCGCCAGATGGCCAAGCCTCCGTCGACTCCGAGAGATTGGCCCGTGACGAAGTTGGTGGTGCCGGAGCAAAGCCACATCACCGCTTCGGCCGCGTCCTCGGTGAGGCCGTTGCGCTTGAGGGGCAGCTCGGTGAAATCGCGGTGGGTCCCCGTCACTTCACCGGTGGTTCCTTGATGTCTCCCAGGTGCCTTCACGGTGCCTTCACAATCGTCGCCCATCCTTGCCTTGAGACGGCTCGAGACGAGTCGTAGACATCGAATGAAGGAGAGCACAATGAGAAGAGTCCTGCTGGTCATCCTGATAGTCGTGGCCATCGCGGCGGTCGGAGCTTCGGTCGGTTTTGGCGCCTACCATATGGGCTACGACAACGGCTTGTCGGACT
>JAKAHF010000401.1 GCA_021815245.1 Actinomycetes bacterium | reverse complement strand
TCTCCGTGGGGCGGCGTAGCTCAGTTGGTCAGAGCAGCGGAATCATAATCCGCGTGTCGGAGGTTCGAGTCCTCCCGCCGCTACCAGTCTATTGACCCAGGGTGCGGCCCTGAGGGGCCGTCGCCTTGGGTTCGTTCATGGGCTGTGGTAGCATCCTCGGTCGAACGGTAGGATGAGGTGAAGTAATGCGGGTGAGAGTCACACTGGCGTGCCAAGAGTGCAAGCGCCGCAACTACACGACAGAGAAGAACAAGCGCAACGACCCGGAGCGCATCGAGATGAAGAAGTACTGCAAGTGGTGCGGTTCGCATACGGTGCACAAAGAGACGAAGTAGCACTGCTCCGGTGGTGCGGCAGAGCACCCACCGACCCAGGGTTTTCGCAGGGCAGTAGCTCAGCTGGTAGAGCACCGGTCTCCAAAACCGGTGGCCGGGGGTTCGAGCCCCTCCTGCCCTGCCATACGATCTTCTGAAAGCGGGCACGATGGCCAAGACGATTGACAAACCGACGACGACCAAGCAGCCTGCCCGGCAGGCGGCGCCGTCGCGTACCGCCACGGTGACTTCGGCGGGTGGGCGACTCCCGCGGTTCATCCGCGAGGTCCGCGTCGAGATGGGCAAGGTGACCTGGCCTAGCCGCGCCGAACTCATCCAATCCACGAGCGTGGTCGTCGTGGCCGTGTTGATCGCCGCCGCCTACATCGGGCTCCTCGACTTCGTCTGGTCGAGCCTCGTCCACCTCGTCCGTCTCGGCTAGACGGCCAAAGGAGTCGCTGTAGATGGAGGCGCGGTGGTACGTCATCAACACGTATTCGGGGCATGAGAACAAGGCCCGTGCCAACCTGGAGCATCGCATCCAGTCGATGAACCAGGCCACGGCGTTCGAGGACATCGTCGTGCCCACCGAGCACGTGATCGAGACCAAGGGTGGCGAGAAGATCCAGGTCGAGAAGCGTATCTTCCCCGGCTACATCCTGGTGAAGATGGCGCTCTCGGACGATTCTTGGTCGCTCGTGAAGAACACCCCCGGCGTCACGGGTTTCGTCGGCTCGGGCAACAAGCCGACACCGCTCACCCGGGGCGAGGTCGATCGCATCCTGCACACCTCGACCGCCGAGAAGCCCAAGGCCAAGGCCGAGTTCTCGGTGGGCGATCAAGTGCGCGTGGTGAGCGGCCCGCTGACCGACTTCACCGGTGAGGTGGCCGAGGTCAACGTCGAGCAGAGCAAGCTGAAGGTCATGGTCTCGATCTTCGGGCGGGACACGCCGACCGAACTCGGGTTCGAACAGGTCAAGCGGATCTAGGCCCGCGCGGGTCTGGACGGCACTCGGTAGTAGGGAGAGAAAAGTGGCAAAGAAGGTTCGGGCGATCATCAAGTTGCAGATCAACGGCGGGCAGGCCACGCCGGCCCCGCCGGTCGGCCCGGCCCTGGGTCAGCACGGCGTCAACATCATGGAGTTCTGCAAGGCGTACAACGCCCAGACGCAGGACAAGGTCGGGACCGTCATCCCGGTCGAGATCACCGTGTTCGAGGACCGCTCGTTCACCTTCATCCTGAAGACGCCGCCGGCGGCGGTGCTCATCCGGCAGGCGGCGGGCATCGCGAAAGGTTCGGGCAGCCCGCGCAAGGAGAAGGTGGGCAAGATCAGTCCGGACCAACTGCGGCAGATCGCCGAGGTCAAGCTGCCCGACCTGAACGCCAACGACGTCGATGCGGCCATGAACATCCTGGCGGGCACGGCTCGCAGCATGGGCGTGACGGTCGAGTAAGCCACGGTTCCTTTCCGGCGCTCGGGTGCCCGCCCGGTGTCGGTGCAGTAGAGAAGCGGCCAGCCGTGCGGCGGGCCGGGAAGGTGGGAGGGCCACGGCCCGCGTGCACCACCAGGAGGCGACACGATGAGCAAGGACTCCAAGCGGTTCAAAGAGGCCAAGAAGGCCGTCGACCCGCTCCGCATCTACTCCCCGCTCGAAGCCACCCGGCTGCTCAAGGGGCTCAAGACGGCCAGCTTCGACGAAACCGTCGAAGTGCACATCAAGCTGGGCATCAATCCCCGGCACGCAGACCAGCAGGTCCGCGGCACCCTGATGCTCCCTCACGGGACCGGCAAGACCGTGCGCGTCGCGGTCTTCGCCAAGGGTGACAAAGCCACCGAGGCTCAGGAAGCGGGCGCCGACATCGTCGGGGCCGAGGACCTCGCCGCCCAGATCGAAGGCGGCATGCTCGACTTCGACGCCGCCATCGCGACCCCCGATCTGATGGGGGTGGTGGGTAAGCTGGGCCGTGTGCTGGGTCCTCGCGGTCTCATGCCGAACCCGAAGGCGGGCACGGTCACCTTCGAGGTGGGCAAAGCCGTCAAGGACATGAAGGCCGGCAAGGTGGAGTACCGTACCGATAAGTTCGGCGTGATCCACTTGGGCATCGGCAAGAAGTCCTTCGATGAGCGCGGTTTGGTGGAGAACTACGGCGAGTTGCTCGAGGAGATCGTGCGGGCCAAACCGGCGGCCGCCAAGGGCAAGTATCTGCGCAGCATCACGCTCACGAGCACGATGGGGCCGGGCGTGCCGGTCGACACGACCCGGGTCCGGGCCTTCATGGACGAAGACGCGGTCGCTTAGCGACTCACACCGCGGAACCACGGCGAGGCTCGATGTCTCGGGCTCCGTCGGTGGTGTGGGCGGAGTGGGCGTGGTATACTGCCTCCCGCTTGCAGCCAGAGACAGCTGGTGTCGCCCGCCGGGCGGCAGAAGCGGCCCCTCAGGGGCGCCCGCCAGCCGAGGCAGTACGAACGGCATCTGCGCGCCACGGCGCGAAGGCTCGACGTCCACCTCTGTCTCGGGGGTGGACGATTTTTTTTGGGAGGAGGCGAAGAACATGGCAAAACCAGAGAAGGTACGGGCGGTCAACGAGATCGTCGACGGACTTAAGGCTACCGACACGTACTACCTAGTCGACTTCCGCGGGCTGACGGTCGCCGAGGCAACCGACCTCCGCAACCGACTGCGGCAGAACGGCGTCTCGCTGAAGGTCGTGAAGAACACCCTGGCGAAGCGCGCCGCTGCCGAGGCTGGCGTCGTGGGGTTGGACCCGCTCCTCGAAGGACCGACCGCCGTCGCGTTCTGTCGGGACGATCCGGTGGCCGCGGCGAAGGCGCTGCAGACGTTCGTGCGCGAGAAGAAGAAGCTCGCGATCAAGGGCGGCTACCTGCAGCACCGGGTGCTCACGGCCGCGCAGGTCGACGCGATGGCGTCTCTCCCCGGCCGCGACGAGCTGATGGCCCGGGTGGTCGGCGGCATCGCCGCTCCTCTGTACGGTCTGGCCAACGTGCTCACCGGGCCCATCAGGGGCTTGGTCGTCGCACTCGATCAGATCCGCGCGCAGAAGGCCGAAGCGGCCTGACCGCGCGCTACCCCGTTGCCGTGACGATTCTCTCTGAGATGCGAAGGGAGGTGACGAAAGTATGACGCCCCAAGAATTGATCGAAGAGATCAAGAAGATGACCGTCCTCGAACTGTCCGAGGTGGTGAAGGCCCTCGAGGAGGAGTTCGGCGTGACCGCTGCTGCCCCGATGGCCGTAGCTGCCGCCGGTCCCGCCGCGGGCGCCGCCGCCGCCGAAGTCGAGGAACAGACCGAGTTCGACGTGATCCTCGAGGCGGCCGGCGAGAAGAAGATCAACGTGATCAAGGTCGTCCGTGCGTTGACCGGCCTCGGCTTGAA
>JAKAHF010000400.1 GCA_021815245.1 Actinomycetes bacterium | reverse complement strand
TCTATCGTTGGCTGGTCACCAACCGCGTGTTCGGCCGCCATCTCGACGACTACCTGCGTGGCCGTCGTGTCTCGTGGAGGGTGAGGGCCGGCACGCTCGTCCTGTTGTGGGCGGTCATCACGGTGACGGCGATCGTGTTCGTCGACGCGTGGTGGCTGCGGGCCCTGCTGTTTGTGATCGCGGTCGGGGTGACCGCCCACGTGGTGCTGCTGCCCGGCAGGAAGGCGCCCAAGGACGGCTAGGCCGCGCCTCCTTCTCGCACGCTCGCCTGCTGGGGTGATTCCTCGGGGTACGACTGCCCATCTCGCAGCATGACCACGCTGGCCACGAAGACCCAGACGACCAGCGACGCGAAGCCGATGGCGATGACCCACCCGAGGCGGGCGCTCGCCGCACTGACGACGCCCGAGACTCCACTTATCCCGGCGATCGCGCTCAGCGACCCGAACCACCTGGGCATGATCCGCCGCCTGAAGACGGCGACCGCCGTGGCTCCCGCCCAGACCGTCATGAGAAGAACGGCCAGTCCGTATACCATGCTCGAAATGTCGGAGACCGCGCGCATGGCCGCGGCATCAAGCTCGGCGCCTCCGCGCAGCACCTGGGCGAACGAGCCGCTCAGTCCGACCAAAGCGGTGGCTCCTGTGGCCATGAATCCGCCGAAGGCCACCCAACCATAGGCTTCGCCGTGCTCCCGGTCGCTCTTGAGCAAGGGGATGACAAAGCCGGCGATGAAGGGCACTGCCAGGCAGTAGGCGAGGGCGTTGCATACGGCCCCGACCTTGGGCTGGCTGCCCGCCTCGGCGAAGAACCTTCCGATCTCACCTGCCGTGGCTTCCGTGGCAGGCGGAGCTCCCCACAAGACATAGCCGGTCACCTCGAGGAGCACGAAACCGATGCCGAACCAGCCAGCCGTCCTTCTGAAGCTCATCAGATCCCCCCCGGGAGAATTGGAACTAAGAAGCGTCGCCTTCTCGCACTCTGAACAGAGCCCCTTCTAAGGGCGCTCGCTGGTGAACCCCCACCAGCCAACAGAGCCCCTTCTAAGGGCGCTCGCTGGTGAACCGCCACCAGCCAACAGAGCCCCTTCTAAGGGCGCTCGCTGGTGAACCGCCACCAGCCAACAGAGCCCCTCCTATGGGCGCTCGCTGGTGAACCGCCACCGGCAGTCGAGGTCCTCGGGCCGCTCGCCCGGTGGGGCGAAATCACAGTGTACCTCTATCGCCGGGTCGACCTGGGCGATGATCGACTCGAACTCCTTGCGGTGCATCTCTTCGCACACATACTCGCCGAGGCCACGATTGCGCCGCGCCTCCTGTGTGGCGCAGCACGGCACCGTGATGACGACCTCATCGTCGGTCTCGACGATGTCGTACTCGAGCAGCAAGGTCCAGGGATAGAGGCGCAAGACTTTGAGAAAACCCTTGAGGCCCTTCTCTTCGACCTTGAAACGGCTCACCAGATCTCGTGCCGCCAGACCGCCCACCCGCGCCCAGACGCGCTCGTTGAGCAGCTCGGCGTTCTCCTGGCCATGCTCTGAGGCGATGTTGAGAAACCAGAAGCTGTCCATGACCCGGTAGTGCCAGAGCAGAAAGGCCAGGTAGCTGCGGAGCTCGGCCGGCTCCATCGTGTCGAAGCGCGAAAGGTCCATGGACACGAGCATACCAGCCGTGGAGAGAGTCTCCTTAGTCTGTGCGGTATGCTGGGCCGATGAAACCTCCCAGAAACGTGCGGGCCGCGCGGGGGCCCAGCGTGGCGATCAGCGCGGTCACCTACCTTGTGGCCCTCGTTGTCGCCGTTCTCGTGGTGCGGGCCGTGGGCCCGTGGCACCCCCTGGCCGAACTCGCGCTCGGCACGCTTGTCGCGACCGTGGTGGTCTTCGCCGTCTCGGTGGTGGCGAACAACTCGAGCATCTACGATCCCTATTGGAGTGTGCAGCCCGTCGCCATCGCCGGCTACTACCTATGGACCACCTGGGACGGCGTCGACGCCAGGCTGGTGCTGGGCACCGCCCTGCTCGTGCTCTACTCGTTGCGGCTGACCAGCAACTTCTACCGCGATTGGCCAGGGTTGGTGAAAGAGGACTTTCGCTATCGCGGCTTCAGGGAGCGTTTTGGCCGGGCCTATTGGCCGGTGAGTTTCATGGGGATTCACCTGTTTCCGACCATCATGGTCTATCTGGGATGCCTGCCTTTGTATGGCATCGCGGCGACCGGCGCCAACCCGCTCAACTGGCTCGACGTGCTGGGCATCGTGGTGCTGCTCGGCGCGATAGTGCTGGCGTTCGTGGCCGACGAGCAGTTGCGGCGGTTTCGCGAACGGCACGTGAATCAGGGTAGGGTGATCGACGTCGGGCTGTGGAGCCGCAGCCGTCATCCCAACTACTTGGGGGAGATCTCCACGTGGTGGGGACTCTGGCTCCTCGGACTGGCCGCGGGAGTGAAGTGGTGGTGGACGGTCGCCGGAGCGATCGCCATCACGGTGATGTTCGTCTTCGCCAGCGTGCCCATGATGGAGAAGCGGCTGCTGGCCACGCGGCCCGGCTACGCAGAGTATCGGGCGCGCACGCCCATGATGCTGCCGCGCTTGCGCGGCGCGGCAGGCGGGAGCGCCGGCGCCCACGCCGGTGATGAGGGCGATGTCTGATCGGCGCGCACCGGGCTCGCCGCCTGGACCGGCCTACGACGCCGCGCGCTCGCCCGAACTGGTCACTTTCGGCGAACTCCTGATCGATTTCGTGCCAACGGTCACCGGGGTGTCGCTTCTCGACGCGCCGTCCTTCGTCAAGGCGGCCGGAGGCGCGACCGCGAACGTCGCCGTGGGCGCCGCGCGACTGGGCCTCAGCACCGGCTTCATGGGCAAGGTCGGCGACGACGCCTTCGGTCGGTTTCTCGAGCGTGAGCTGCGCGATTCGGGCGTCGACACGGCGGCGGTGCGCTTTTCGCGTGAGGCCCGTACCTCGCTTGCCTTCGTGTCGCTGCGGGCCGATGGTGAGCGGGAGTTCATCTTCTACCGCGAGCGTGACCGCGACATGCTCCTCGGTTTCGCGCCTGACGAAGTCGACGCCGACTATGTGGCGAAAGCCAAGATCTTCCATTTCGGGTCGATCAGCCTGGTGGCGGAGCCATCGCGGTCGGCGACGAGGCTCGCCATCGAAGTCGCCCGCTCGGCCGGGCTGACCGTTTCGTACGATCCCAATCTGCGTCTGAATGTTTGGCCGAATGCCGGCGCTGCGCTTGAAGGACTTATGTGGGGCTGGCGGGCGGCCGATCTCGTGAAGGCGAGCGAAGAAGACGTAGCCTTCTTGAGCGGCGGCTGTGACGACCTCGATGTCGCCGTCGAACGTCTCTGGCACCCCGGGCTCCGCCTGCTCGTAGTGACGCTCGGCAGGGACGGTTGCCGCTACTTCACGCCGGAATTCAGAGGCGACGTGACGGGTTTCGCGGTTTCGGCGATCGACACCACCGGCGCCGGCGACGGCTTCATGGCCGGTCTTCTGAGCGGCCTGATGCGGCACCCTGGAGCGCTCGGTGACGAAGCCCAGTTGCACGAGATCTGCAGGCGCGCCAATGCGGTCGGGGCGCTGACGACCACCCAGCGCGGCGCCATCCCGGCACTGCCCGATGCGCGCCAGGTCGACGACCTACTGCGAACGGGCGCCCGGTCGGACTAGCCTCCTACCGCTTGTCACCCGGCCTGAAACGACGGGGCCTCTCG
>JAKAHF010000399.1 GCA_021815245.1 Actinomycetes bacterium | reverse complement strand
GATGTGGGGCGGGGCCAAGTACAACTCCACGGGTGTTGCCACCATGGGAGTCGGCACGTTGGTCGACAGTCTTTCGGCCATCAAGTACATGGTATACGACAAGAAGCTCTGCAGCGCGCGGCAGCTCTATGACGCCGTCATGGCCAACTGGAAAGACCACGAACTTCTGCGGCAGCGCATCCTGAACGACGTGCCCCACTACGGCAACGGCGATCTCTACGCCGATGAGCTGGCGAGTTGGGCGCTGGGTATCTTCTCGAGCAAGGCCAACTCGCTCGTGGGGCCGCGAGGCCAGCATCAGGCCGGTCTCTACTCGGCCGCGGCCAACGTGCCCTACGGGTACATGACCTGGGCGACGCCCAACGGCCGGCGCAACGGGGAGCCTCTCGCCGACGCGGCCTCGCCGTCTCATGACACCGAGAAGAACGGGCCCACCGGGGTCATGCAGTCGATCCTCTCACTCGATCCCAGCCAGTTCGGCAACGGCCTGCAGTTCAACATGAAGTTCCACCCGACCAGCATGGCCGGCAGTGAGGGCAACGAGAAGCTGCGCCACCTGGTGTCGGCCTTCTTCGCCCAGGGGGGCCAGCAGGTGCAGTACAACGTCATCGATTCCAACGTCTTGCGGGCCGCCCAGGTGAAGCCCGAGGAATATCGCGACCTGGTGGTGCGGGTCGCCGGATTCTCCGCCTTCTTCGTCGAGTTGTACGAGGATCTGCAGAACGACCTTATCGCGAGGACGGAGATCTGTGTCTGAGTCGGACGTGACTTCGAACGGCATGCAGAATCCCGCGCGGGCGACGGCCGGCATGGATGACGCGGCGGCCGCTGACGGAAAGGACGCCGCGGCCGGCATGGATATCGCTGCCGTCACGGGTACCGCCGACGGCGCGGGCGCCGCCCGGCGGAGTGTCACCGGCCGTGTCTACGACATTCAGGGGTTCTCGGTGCACGACGGCCCGGGAATCCGTACCACGGTGTTTCTCAAGGGCTGCCCACTTCGCTGCCTGTGGTGCCACAGTCCCGAGTCGCAGGCTTTTCAGCGCGAGCTGTCGTGGATGGAGATGCGATGCATCGGCGTCGACGAGTGTGGCCTGTGCATCGATGCCTGCGCAAAGGGTGGCATCACTCCGGGTGAGACGGTGAAGGCTCCCGGACGAGACGGCGAGGTGCGTCTCGTGACCTTCGATCGCAGCATGTGCGACAACTGCGGGAGTTGCGGCGAAGTGTGCGCCGCGAAGGCCGTCTACCTATGCGGCATCGAATACACGGTCGGTGAGGTGGTCGACCGCGTGGTCAAGGACAGGGCCTTCTTCGAGCGGTCGGGTGGGGGAGTGACCGTGTCGGGCGGCGAGCCGCTCTCGCAGTCGGAGTTCACGCTCGCCCTCCTCGAAGAGTGCAAGGCGGCCGGTCTTCACACCGCTCTCGATACAACCGGATATGTGCGCTGGGATATCCTCGAGAGCGCGTTGCCTTTTGTCGACCTCTTTTTGTACGACCTCAAGCACATGGACTCCGCCGCCCACCGGGAGCTCACGGGAGTGCCCAACGAGCGCATTCTCGAGAATGCCCGGCGTCTCGCGGCCGCCGGCGGCAAGTTGCAGGTGCGCATTCCGCTGATACCCGGCATGAATGATTCAACGGGCAACGTCGACGCCGCAGGACGGCTCTGCGCCGAACTGGGCGAAGCGGTGACCGTGGTGCAACTGCTGCCCTATCACCGTCTGGGGTCGGCCAAGTACAAGCGACTGCAGCGACCTGACCCCATGCCTGCGACAGATCCTCCTGAGGCTGAGGAGGTGGCCGCGCACCAGCTTCGGTTGGAGCGGATGGGCCTGCCTGTTGTTGTCCACTGAACACCGCTTCCGACGGACAAGCGGGGTGCGGCCATGCAAACTTCGCATAGGAGGAGCACCTCATACATATCTTCCCTGCACTTTCCCCATGCGATGGCTTGCGCTGAGCACCCCCCGTTTGTATAGTCAGGCCCAACGATAGAGGGCAGGGCGACCGGGGCAGTCATCTACGACCTCACAGGAGACCTTATGGGGCAGGGGGCTCAGAACCGGCAGGTCGATGCAAACGAACCCGTTATGCGCATCGACGACGTGTCTCTCAGCTTTGGTGGTGTCAACGCACTATCCAGCGTCAGTGTCGACATACACCGCAATCAGATCAGGGCCATCATCGGACCAAACGGGGCTGGAAAAACCGCACTTCTGAATTGCATCAGCGGTTTCTACAAGCCTCAGAAGGGCAGCATCTACTTCCACGACAAGCAGGTCGCTCGCACCCGACCCGACAAATTGGCCAAGCTGGGCATCGCGCGCACGTTCCAGAACATCGAGCTGTACACGGGACTCACCACCCAAGACAACATCATGGCCGCGCGCCACGTCTTCATGAAGCAGAACTTCGTGACGGGCGGTCTGTACTTCGGGTGGTCTCGGCGGGAGGAGATAAGGCACCGCCAGACCGTCGAGGAGATCATCGACTTTCTCGAGATGCAGTCCATCCGCAAGCAGTATGTGGGGTCGCTGCCATACGGTTTGCGCAAGAGAGTGGAGTTGGGAAGGGCGCTCGCGCTCGAGCCCAAGGTGCTGCTTCTCGATGAGCCGATGGCCGGCATGAACCTCGAGGAGAAAGAGGACATCGCCCGGTTCATCATCGACATGTACGAAGGCCAGGGCGACACCTATCCCGACAACCCGAGCCTTCGTGACGGCATCCGCACAATCATCATGGTCGAGCACGACATGGGTGTGGTCATGGATATCGCCGACCGCATCGCGGTGCTCAACTTCGGGCGCAAGATAGCCGACGGCACTCCGGAGGAGATCCAGCGCGATCCCGAAGTCATCAAGGCCTACCTAGGAGAGGGGGCCCAGGACTGACATGATGCTCAAGGTCAACAACATCGAAGCATCGTATTTGGGCGTCATACGAGTCCTGTACGGCATCTCACTCGAGGTGGGTGACGGGCAGATCGTCGCGCTCATCGGAGCCAACGGCGGCGGCAAGACGACGACTCTGAAGGCCATCACCTGTCTTCTGAAGACCGAGCAGGGTGCCATCACGAGCGGCGACATCACTCTCGACGACAAACGCATCGATCGCTACACCCCCGAGCAGATCGCCCATCTGGGCATCAGCCAGGTCATGGAGGGGCGACGGACGCTCGAGCACCTCACCGTCGAAGAGAACCTTATGGTCGGCGCCTACCGGCGCAAGGATCGCGCCGGCGTGAAACGTGATCTCGAGATGGTCTACGAGTACTTTCCCCGCATACGTGACTATCGCAAGCGGGTCAGCGGCTATCTCTCGGGCGGCGAGCAGCAGATGATGGTCATCGGCAGAGCTTTGATGGCCGACCCTCAGCTCATGCTGCTCGATGAACCCTCGTTGGGTCTCGCGCCGCTCGCTGTGCAGTCCATCTACGAGATCATTCAGCAGATCAACAAGGACCGCGGCCTCTCGATGCTCATCGTCGAGCAGAACGTCAAGGCCGCCTTGGGTATCGCCGACTTCGGGTACGTCATGGAGAACGGGCGCATCGTGCTGAGCGGCCCCGCTGAGAAGCTTCGCGACAACGCCGATGTGCGAGAGTTCTACATGGGCATCTCGTCCACCGGGGCTCGCAAGAACTATCGGGAGATCAAGCACTACCGGCGGAGGAAGAGGTGGCTGTGAGAGAAATCGACACCACCGCGCTCGACAC
>JAKAHF010000398.1 GCA_021815245.1 Actinomycetes bacterium | reverse complement strand
TGGAGATTTACCGTGCCTTGGGGCGCTGGACGGCCCAGCAAACGGGGATTCTGGCCGGCCCTTCTTCGGACATTGGAGGACCTGGAGGGGGAACTTGATTCCCGGGATCTGGAGCTCTTCGGAGGCTCCATCAGCCATGAGGAGGAAGACTCGAGCCCACACGTGGCGGCAATCCGCCTCCTCAGGGGAATGGGGTTCATCCAAGGATCAGCGATGCGAGCGGAGGCGAGCAGATGCGGCGGGATAAGCGTTGGCTTCGGGGGCTTCATGGCGCCCGGCGACCCACTGCGGGCTGTCACGGCTGCGTTAGATGGCAATCTTCGCAAACTGCATGCCGCTCCCGCCGACGAAAGGCACCTCTTCATCTGGGTTCACGACACCCAACTCGCCATGACTGCTCGACTGCTACTTGACATCGGCCCCCACGCCGCCGTAGACCTTCAAGGGGTCGACCAGGTCTGGCTCGCCCCGTGGCAAGAGAGCACTGGCGTTGGGATGCTGTTGCCGCGAACCTGGATTCTTCGCGAAGGGATTGGCTGGCGCCGCGTTCAGTTCGAGGCGCTTAACTGAGGGGCGGTTTCAACCGGTGAGCGCAACGAGTTCGTTGAGTTTCTCCTCGGGCATCCTATAGCCGAGGGTCTTTCGTGGTCGCCCGTTCAGACTGCGTTGGATCGAGAGGAGATCCTCCTCACTCAAGGCTGACAGATCCGTCCCCTTGGGCATGTACTGGCGAAGCAGACCGTTAGTGTTCTCGTTCGATCCGCGTTGCCACGGTGAGTGCGGGTCACAGAAGTAGATGGGCACGCCCGTCGCCACGCTGATCGAGCGGTGTCGTGCCATCTCCGGTCCTTGGTCCCAAGTGACCGATCGCATGAGCTCGGAAGGCAACGTCGCGATGGCCCTGCGCATCGCGGCCCCGACCGTGGACGCGGTGTGATCGTTCGCGAGGTGCAAGAGCGACACGAGGCGAGTGGTTCTCTCCACCAGGGTGTCGACGGCACTGCGGCCGCCGGCGCCAAAGAAGAGATCTCGCCAAATGGCCGGGAACCGCACGGTCCTCGACTTCGGCCGGACTCCGAGATCATCACCCTGTCGGGAATCTTGCCCTGTCGATTGACTCGTCCCTGGGGATGGCGCTGGGTGTCCCGAGCGCGGGCAGCGGGCGAGTTAGCGACGTAGTTCGCCTCGTCCTTGCACAAAAAGCGACTGATAGATCGTCTCGTGACTGACGTTCATCGTGGGTTCACCGGGAAACTCGAACTTCAGACGCTCGGCGATCTCCTCGGGCGGCCAGAGCATCTCGAGCCATGAGGTCACTGTGGCACAAAGCAGGGGGTCGCTCAACTTTGACTGCTTGGGTCGCCGAGTCTCTTCTCGCGCACGCTCGTGGGCCCGCCAGATGCGATAGTCCCCGGTGTCCGAGTTGTTCTTCACCTCTCGAGTGATCGTCGACGGGGAGCGGCCGAGGCGTCGGGCGATGGATCTCATTGACTCGCCCATGCGAAGCCCGAGAGCGATCTCCTCTCTCTCCTCGAGACGCAGTCGACCCTCGCGCGGTGTCCACGGGTCGTCACGTGCCTCGCGTCTCTTCGCCGCCAGCGCGATCAGCACGCCCGACGGCGATGCCAAACCGATGTCCTTGGCGATGCTACGAAGCGAGTCGCCCTTCTTGACGAGAATCATGGAATCTCCCCAGAGTCGATCATCGAAAGTCCCCACCCCCTGAGAGCAGCGGTGGGCCACTAGGTCCATCAGAAATGAGGTGGGCCCCTTCAAGATTGGTGGTGCAAGCCAACCAACTGAAGGGACCCACTTCTCATGCTCACACAAGGAGAAGACGTGGAAGTACACGCACTGAAAGAACGGGGATGGTCGATCACGGCCATCGCCAACCACCTAGGCCGCGATCGCAAGACGATCAGGGCTTACCTCACGGGAGAACGAACTCCCGGTGTCCGGGTGCGAGTCGCACCCGACCCGTTGGAACCCTTCGTCCCCTACCTGACCCAACGGCTCCTCGACGATCCCCACGTCTGGGCGAGCGCCCTGTTCGACGAGGTCGTCGCCCTGGGTTACTCACTCAGCTACCCGAGCTTCACCCGTCAAGTGCGTCTGGCGAAACTCCGCCCGCACTGCGAGGCCTGCGCCGGTGTCAAGGGACGTGACACCGTCGAGATCGCCCACCCGGCCGGTGAGGAGACTCAGTGGGACTGGTTCGAGCGTCGGCGCACCCCCTGGGGCGCCACCCTCTACGTGCTGCTCGGCACGCTGGCGCACTCGAGTCGGGTGCGCGGGGTGATCTGTGAGTCCATGGACCAGGCCCACCTCACTAGCGCCATGGACGCCGTGATGCGCAAGCTCGGGGGAACGACGCGCGACTGGCGCGTCGACCGGCTCATCGCGGTGATCGTGCCGGGCACGCGTGACGTGCAACCCTCGTTCGTGCCCGTCGCCAAGCACTACGGCGCGATCGTCGAGCCCTGTCCGCCACGGCGGGGCAATCGCAAGGGGGTCGTCGAGTCGTCGGTGCGCTTCGTGTCGGGACGCTGGTGGCGCACGATGACCGAGACGGACCCCGAGGGCGCGCAGCGCTCGCTCGACCGGTTCTGTGAGACGGTGGGCGACGCGCGAGTGCGCCACGTCGCGGGGGTGCGCACCACGGTGGGTGAACTGGCCGACGCCGAGGTCTTGATGGCCCTGCCCTCCCCCTACCCCGCGACCACTGTCGTCGAGCGGGTCGTCACCGCGAATGCCACGCTGCACTACCGCGGCAACCGCTACAGCGTGCCCCCGGGGCTGGCGGGTTCGACGCTGGAAGTCCACCAACGACTGGGCACGAGCGTCCTCGAGGTGCGCTCGGCATCTGGCTCGCTGCTCGCCACCCACCACCTCGCCCACGACGGGGCGGGGATGGTGGTGCGCGACCCCGAGCACGCGGTCGCGCTCGAGCGGGTGGTGCTCGCCCAGTTCACGACGAAACGGCCCTGTGACAAGAAGGCCCACGTGGGGATCAGTGACGCGGCGTTGACCCACGCGGCGCGACTCCTCGGTGAGTCCGGGCGAGACGTCCGCGTCGACCTCGAGGACTACGCCCGACTGGCGGCGTCGTGAGCGAGAACTCCACCTACCAGTTGCTGCGAGGTCACCTCAGTACCTTGCGTTTGGCGACGGCCGCTGAGGCCCTGCCGGGCGTCTTGGAACAGGCCAAGAGCGAGCACCTCGGTCACACCGCGATGCTCGAGCGCCTGCTCGGTCTCGAAGTGGCGGCGACCGAGCAGCGTCGACGTGCGAGTCTGGAGCGCTTCGCGTCCCTGCCGGCGCCCTGGCGCCTGAGTGACTTCGACTTCGACGCACAGCCCTCGGTCGACAAGAGTCTGATGAGCGAACTCGCCACGCTGCGCTTCGTGGAGGACGCGACCAACGTGCTCTTCATCGGTCCGCCCGGGGTGGGCAAGACCATGCTCGCCATCGGACTCGCGCGCGCCTCGATCGACGCGGGATACCGGACTTACTACACGACCGCGGCGGATCTGGCGGCGCGGTGTCACCGCGCCGCGTTGGAAGGACGGTGGGCGACGACGATGAGGTTCTTCGCCGGACCGCGGCTCCTCATCGTTGACGAAGTGGGATACTTGCCGCTGCAGAACGAAGCGGCGGCCGCACTCTTTCAGGTCATCACCCAGCGATATCTGAAGAGCTCGACAATTTTGACGACCAA
>JAKAHF010000397.1 GCA_021815245.1 Actinomycetes bacterium | reverse complement strand
TGCCGTTCAGCCGATCGCGGGCATCGACAAGCGCCGCCCCATGGCTCCCTTCGCTCGGCGCACCTTCGGCCGTCTCGCCGGCTCCGACGATCATCAATTGGCGGCCTCTCGGGGGGTCGTGACTCGCGGCTCGGCGGACGGCTATGCCTCGCGCAGACCTCTTGTCGCCTACTTCAGCGACCTGTTCGCCAACTACAACGACCCGTCTATCGCGTTTGCGGCCATCCGCATCCTCGAGACGCATGGTTGTGAGGTCGTCATCCCCGAGCAGCGTTCGAGCGCTATCCCTGAGATGCTGTACGGCTATGCCGACAAGGCTGCCGAGACCGCGCGCTTCAACATCGCCGGCGCGCTTCCGTATGTGAAGCGGGGTGCTGCCCTAGTCAGCGCCGAGCCCACGGCCACCTTCGCGTTCAAAGTGCACTATTCCGACTACGTGAGCAGCGGCGAATGCTCCCTCGTCGCCAATGCCGCGCACGATCTCGGGGAGTTCTTGGTGAGAAGACGTGCCGACTCGCCGGAGACGTCACCTCAGGCAGGCGCTCTTTCGGCCGCGACGCCACGCCGCAACGGAGACCCACTGCGCGTCGCCTATCACCAACCCTGCCACCTCAAGGCCCAGCAGATCGGCAACCCAGCCGTGGAACTCCTACGCGAGATCCCCGGGGTGCAGGTGATCGACTTGGCAGCCGGCTGCTGCGGCATGGCCGGCACGTTCGGCATGAAGACCGGCAGCTACGACCTGTCGATGCAGACCGGCAAGCCTCTCTTCGACCGGGTGGCCGACGTGGCGCCCGACCTCGTCGTCAGCGAGTGCAGCACCTGCCGCATGCAGCTTGCCCACGCGACCGGACTGAGGACCGTGCACCCGGTCACCCTGCTGGCAGTGGCGTACGGGGTCTGAGGACGGCATGGCCGGATGCGGCGCCGGCGTTCTCACATGGGCCCGCTGGACTCTCTGACTAGATGGCGCCTTCGAGTCGCCGCCCGAGCGCCTGCGATCGCCTATTTGTCGGCGAGCAACACTCCGCCCGCAGCCCAGTTCTCCTTGGCGTAGTCCTCGATGACCACATGCACCTGGTCCTCGGTCACCCCAGTGTATTTGACCACAACGTTGGTGAGTTCCTTGACGAGACGGCGCTTCTGCTCGACGCTGCGGCCTTCGATCATCTTCACGACTACAAAGGGCATGGCGGTCTCCTTCTGCGGTTGCGTGCGTAGGCGCGTCACTGACGAGCCATTTCGTTCAGTGCGAGTCCATGCTGGGCGCGATTTCTGCAAGTGTACTTGAAGGGACAAGTCGCAACCGCGACGGCCTTGGCGCCGATCGAGGAGACCGCCACCGCGAAGGGCCGGCGCACATCCCTCCGGCAGGCAGCCGACCGCCGGTCATGCCCCCGAGGCGTTGACGATGACCGGCATGCTCCCTTTCCACCGCTGCCATGTGGCAGCGTCGGTCGCGAGTTCGCACATGAAGTGGGCGACGTTGCTCATGGTGGTCTGACCCGATCTGAAGATGCTATTCACCAGCCCTTCACTCACCGAGTAGTCCGACACATCGCCGGCAAGCAGGGAGTCGGGACGCACGATCGCCCATTCCATGGTCTGGCTTGCCTGCCCGGCGTGCCGGCGGAGATGATCAGCCGCTCGCTGATTGTCCCTGGCCGGGGGAATCATGCCCCGCAACGCCCATAGGTAGGCTCGTTCGGCACTCGACCGGCGCGTGTCGCCCCTGTCTGGCCGGTTCACCGAGACACTGCTCATCAGGATGAACCTCAGCGGCGCCGCGGCGCCCAGTTGCTCTGTGGCGCGGCACAGATCGCCAACGGCCTGCGTGACCAGATCGCGCGGGGACCCGAACACTCCTCGCAGGCTGATCGTGTGACCGAGACAGCAGATCGCGGTGTCGCACCCACTGAGGTGGCGCCGTAGTTCGTCGTCGGACAGCGACAGTATGTCGGCTTCGACCACAGTAAGCAGTGGGTCCCCCGCCACCCCGGCCGGAAGACGGCCCGCGGAGCGCACGATAGCGCAGACGGGCACTCGGCGCTCGAGCAGCTGGGTAAGCACTCGCGAGCCGGTGCGGCCCGTGCCGCCGACGAGCAGCACGCGGTGCCCCCCGCCGGCGGCTTCGGTCGAAGATCCCTTGACGCTCATAGCTCTCCCTCCACGTAGTGAAAGACTTGGTCGAGGGGCACGCCGAACACCGCGGCGATCTTGAAGGCCACCTCGAGTGATGGTGAATACCGGCCCTGCTCGATGGCGATGATGGTCTGGCGCGTCATCCCGACCCGGTCGGCCAGATCGGCCTGGGTCATCTCTCCGGCGGCGAACCTGAGCGCCCGGATGCTGTTGGTGACTTTGGTCGGCCTGACCATGGCTAGAAGCCCCTACGATAGGTGACGAGCTTCACCACGGAGCCGCTGAGCCCGCCGATGAGAAACGACGCTAGGATGGCGTTCGCTATCCAGAAATGCGCCGCTCCGAGCATCGTGAGGACCAGTGTGCCCATCATGAGTGCCGAGGCCACGTAGAAGCTGGCCCGGTCGCCCCGCCAGCCGATTCGCACGTCGCGCTCGTCCTTCTGGTCGATCTTGTCGATCGGGCCCTCGCCCCTGACCTCGGCCGAGATGGCGGTGGCGATCGACACGACGATGGCTCCCACGATGTTGAGCCCTACCATGGCGCAGATGGCGATGATCAGCGGCCACTTGTACGCGATCTCATCGACCGGCATATCGCCGACCTGTGCGCCCACGATCCAGGCATAGACCGCGGCGACTATCACGGTGGCCGCCGCGCCGACCCAGGTCATCTTCTCTTCGAACGACATGACCACTCCTTCGATGTAAACAATACTTGACATGGCAAGTGTAAGGAATATTTTACATTCTGTCAAGCACAGCATACGCCGTACGGATGAGGGGCCGGACCGGAGCGCTCGGCGGTCACCCGCCCTCGGGGTCGATGTATACTGCCGAGGGAGGCCACTCCGCATTCGTTGGGGCAATGGACCCTCGGCGGCGCCGACCGGGCCTGCCACGGGTGATGACCGAGGAGCGATGGTCGATGGTGCCCAAGACTGTTTTGCAGGCTGTCGACGACCCTTCTTTGCAGGAACTCAGCTCCTGCCTGGATATCCCCGCCATGGAGTCACTGCTCTCCGGCTTTAGCGAGCTCACAGGCATGACTGCCGCAATCCTTGATCTTGCCGGAAACGTGCTCGTGGCCACCGGCTGGAGGGATGCCTGTACGCGGTTCCATCGGGTACACCCCGACACGGCCAAGAGGTGTCTCGAGAGCGATATCCATCTATCGGGCTGTTCCACGCGGGGCGATTTCAGGGCATACAAGTGCCTGAACGGCCTTTGGGACGTCGCGACACCCATCTACGTCGGCGACAGAATGGTAGGCCGGGCGTTCATCGGTCAGTTCTTTCTCGACGACGACAACGTGGAAATCGAGTTCTTCGCCGCCCAGGCCCGGCGATATGGATTCGCCGAAAGCGACTATCTCGCTGCCATCGAGGCCGTACCGCGGTTCACTCGCGAGCGTGTTGATGGCCTCATGCGCCATCTGGTCAAGCTGGTTGAAGCCTTATCTCAGTCGAGTCTCGACAACATCCGACTGGCGCAGGCGGTCGACGAGAGTGAGCGAGCAATGGCCGCCCTGCGTGAGAGCGAAGAACGGTTCCGCAGGATCATCGCGCAGACGAGCGCGGG
>JAKAHF010000396.1 GCA_021815245.1 Actinomycetes bacterium | reverse complement strand
CGTCGACGTTCAGATCTAGGCCGGCCGGCCCAGGGCGGTCCGGCAGATCTACAACGGCAAGCTGTTCTGCCGCGTCGCTTTCCGCGAGGCGCCCGGCTACCTCGTGACTCTGCGCGCGGGATCGTTTCCGCCTGCCGCGCCGGCTGCCCGAACGGCAGAGGTGATCTGGTTGCCGGTGCCGCCCGCCTCGGCGGCACTCGCGGGCTCGACACCGGCAGGCCCACCCGACCGCGACTTCATCGGTTTCGAAGATGCCGGCGGCGGCGAAGTCGACATCAGCCAGGCCGATCTGCTCGTCTCGATCGGACGCGGCATCGGTGATGAGGAGAACATCGATCCGGTGCGCCAACTGGCCTCTCTCATGGGCGGCGTTCTCTCGTGCTCGCGGCCGGTGGTCGACAAGAAGTGGTTGCCCAAGTACCACCAAGTGGGTACCTCGGGCAAGACCGTGAGACCCAAAGTCTACTTGGCGCTCGGCATCAGCGGGGCGTTCCAACACGTGGCCGGCATGAGCGGATCGGATATCATCATCGCCGTCAATCGAGACAAGAAGGCTCCGATCTTCAGGGTCGCCGACTATGCGGTCGTCGCCGACGTGCTCGCGATCGTGGCGGCGCTGAAGACGCGCCTCTTGGCAGACCACCATTCTTGAGGATGTGCCCATGCGCCTGCTTCTGGTCACCGGTTTTCTCGGCTCGGGCAAGACGACCCTCATAGTGGCGCTCGCCAAGCGGGCCACCGCTTCTGGGCTGCGCGTCGCTGTGATCGTCAACGAGGTAGGCGAGGTGGGTATCGATGGCAGCGTCTTCCGTCTGGGCGACCTCGAGGTGACCGAGATAACCGCGGGTTGCATCTGCTGCCAGATAGGGGTCGATCTGGTCGTCACCCTCCGTGACCTCGAAACCGGGTTTCAGCCCGACCTCGTCATCGTCGAGGCTACCGGCATAGCCACCCCCGAGGGTGTACTCGACACCCTGCGGCGGTACCCGGTGGAGACCGTGGCCGAGATCGTGACATTGACCGTCGTCGACGCCACGCGGTGCGAGGCTTTGTACGAAGTGCTGACGCCGCTGATCGAGTCGCAGATCACCGGGGCCGATCTCATTGCCGTCACCAAGAGCGACGAGGCGCTTGCGGCAGAGGTCGAGGGCGCGGTCGGGCTGGTGGGCACGCTGGCCCCCGGATTGCCGGTGCACGTCGTCGACGCCACCGTCGACGGCAGTCTGAGCGAACTGGCCCGCGTGCTCATCGGTCGTGCGGCCCAAGCATGAGCGACGAGCATCACCACAGCCCTCCACCGTCGGCGGCCGGGTTTTTCGACCCCTTTGGCATCCGCGTGTTGATCGGCCCAGCTTCGGCGACGCCTGACCGCGAGCGGATGCTCCGCGGTCTTCTCGAGGATGTCGCCGCGTCTTGCGAAGCCGAAGGGGCGACGGTCATCGGGCACATCAAGTGCTTTCTGGCGAGCCGCGACGGAGGCGTTCACTGCAATCTGACGTCGAGGCGCACGGGTGCGCGTTGCAGTGCATCGGCCTCCGCGGTCCTTGTTCTGGATGAGCCCGTCGAGCTCGATCTGGCCGTGCTCGTGTACGGTCTTTCTCAGGACACCATCGCCTCGCTCGTACATCGCGCACTCGATCGGTGTCTCGAGCCCCTCGGGGTGGTCTGGCGCCCGGTCTGATCACGATCGGCCGGGTCCTGCAATTGCGCTAGTTTCCGCCGCATTTAGGCCAAAGCAAAGTCTGCTTGACAAGTGCCACAGAGGTCTGCAAGAATGCGGATTCGAGCGAGCGCTCTATCTATTTGAAGGCAACTGCGAGGGCGTCATTTCAACTATGCGACTGCTAACGGCCGACTCGCAATCGAATACTTGAGCTGATAATGTGGGCGCCGTGGAACGGGTCGGAGAGAGAATCATTCTGCTGCTTGACAGCTTTGGTCTAATAAACTAATAATTTGTACCAATCAGGCAGTCATATGGGCATTGGGCGCGATGCACAAAGGAGGGCTCTCTTGACCAACCGTATTCTTCCCGCCTGCGCGGTGTTTTCCAGGTCCGTCCGGCGGGCTTGGCGGGGGGTGACAACCGATGACTGAGTGGATTCAGTACCTCATCACCGGTGTGACCGTCGGTTCCATCTATGCCCTGATCGCTCTGGGATTCGTGACCATCTACCGGTCTTCGCGCATCGTCAACATGGCCCAGGGCAGCTTCGTCATGTTTGGAGGCCTGTTCGCCTTCAGCATGCTCATGGAGGTTGGTCTGCCCTTCTGGCTGGCGAGCATCATCGGTGTCGTGCTGGTCGTGATTCTTTCTGTGGCCATGTACCAGGTAGTGCTCAAGCCCGTTCTCAAGATCTCTCTCGTCACGATGATCTTGTGCACCGTGGCTCTCAGCCTTCTCTTCGAGAACCTCTCGCTGGTCAAGTGGGGCGGGTACACCAACAACCTGCCCGCCTTCACCGGCGCCTCGTCGTTCAACGTCGGCGGCGTCTACGTGTCGTGGCAGGCCATATGGATGATCGGCATCATGATCGTCTGCCTGATCGTGCTGTACTTCCTCAACAACCATACGTTGATGGGCAAGCGCATGACGGCAGCCGCGACCAACCCCACGGCGGCGAGTCTCTCGGGCGTGAACGTCAGCCGGATGATCATGCTCGCCTTCGCGATCAGCGGTGCCATCGGCGCCATTGGTGGCATAGCCATTTCGAGCTACGTCGGAGGTCTCAGTTACGCGACCGGCGGCATCTACGGCATGATGGGCTTCATCGCGGCCGTTCTCGGCGGATGGGGCTCGAGCACGGGTGCGGTCGTGGGAGGCTTGGCTCTGGGCATAATCCAGGGCTTGTTCACGGGCCTCGTTCCCGCGGGATACAAGAATGTGCCCGCCTTCGTCATCCTGATTATCGTGCTGTACTTCAGGCCCCAAGGGCTCCTCGGCACTCATGTCCCAGAAGGTGAGGTCTGATGGCCGGCAACGCTGACACCCGCATGAAGAAGAAGGACAGTCCTGTGGCAGTCGCCGGCTCCGGTGGCTGGCTGCGGAACGCGTTCGCCGGGTCGGAGTGGGGCAAGGCGAGTTGGGCCAAGCTGGCTCTGGTTCTTGCGCTGCTCGTGTGGCCCATCATCTACACGACGGTGAGTGAAAGCAACTACGCGCTCAATGTCATGACCCAGGCCGGTCTCTACGCCATCCTGACGCTCAGTGTGGGTCTGGTTCTGGGCCAGGCCGGGCAGCTGTCGTTCGGCCATTCGGCCTTCTACGGCATCGGCGCATATGTGTGCGGCCAGTTGGTCATCAAGCTCGGCGTGCCTACGTTCTTCGCCTGGATCATCGGAGCGCTCGCGGCCGGAGTCGTGGCCCTCATCATCGGGCGTCCGGTTCTCAAGCTGAGGTACTTCTACCTTGCATTGGCCACCATGAGCTTTGGCCAGATCTTCCTCGCGATCGTTTTTGAGTGGAGACTGGTCGGCGCGTCCAACGGGTTCGGCGGCGTCGACAAGCTCAACATCCTCGGGTTTGTGTTCAACACCCAACTCCGCAAGTACTACATGGTCTGGATCGTGTGCCTCCTCATCCTGTTCTTCTTGTCTCGGTTGCTGAAGTTCAGGGTGGGCCGGGCGCTGCGAGCGCTGTCGGTGAGCGAGATCGCCTCGTCTACCCTGGGCGTGCGCAACGCCAACTGGAAGCTCAAGGCTTTCGTTTTCAACGCGGTCTTCT
>JAKAHF010000395.1 GCA_021815245.1 Actinomycetes bacterium | reverse complement strand
CCGATCTGTGTCTTTCTCCTACTCCGCGTCTCTCCCCTGATTCCTCGGATCTCACGACTCTTGTCAACACTTTCAACACCCCCTATTACCACGCCGACTCTCTTTACAAACTCTTAGAATCAATAGGCATGACACTCTTCCCCACTCCACCGACCGAGGAGCCCCGATGAAACTGGTGACCAGCAAGCAGGCGCTCGTTGAATGTCTCGCCATCGTCAACAAGGCTGTCTCATCTCGCAGTTCCATCCAAGTGCTTTCGGGAGTTCTCGTCGATGCCAGAGACACGGGCACGACTCTTTCTGCCACAGATATGGAGATCTCGATCAAAGCGCCTCTCACAGGCCAAGTCGAGCAACCAGGCTCTTTGGTATTGCCGGCCCGCATAGCCACCGACATCGCCCGAAGCCTCCCGGCCGGATCGGTGACCATCGAGCAGCGACCCGGCGAGACACAAGTACAGATCCTGGCCGGCGAGTCGCTCTTCGATCTTCACTCCCTACCGGCCATCGACTTCCCGCAACTGCCCTCACTTGTCGGTGAGCGCTTCAGTGTTGGGCGAGTCGCCTTCATCGAGACCGTCGACCGTGTGGCGCCTTCAGCGTCCCGTGATGAGACGCGGCCGGTTCTCACCGGTGTCCTCGTGCACTTCACGACCACGTCGGTGCGCATGGTCGCCACCGATAGCTACCGCCTCAGTGTGAAAGAGACCCCGGTCGAGTCATCGCTCGCCGGTACCCTTCAAGCTATCGCTCCAGCCCGGACGCTGCTCGAACTGTCTCGCATCGCCGCCGCCGCCGCCGATGAGACGATCACCATTCTTCCCACTGAGAACCAGATGTCGTTCGAGGTCGGAGGCGTGACCCTCATTTCGCGCCTCATCGACGGCCAGTTTCCCAACTACAAGCAACTCATCCCCGAGACGTTCGATTACGAGGTCGCTGTCGACCGCGACGAACTTCTCGAGGCCGTGCGTCGTGTGGGTCTGCTTGCCCAGAAGAACGCGCCGCTGCGGCTGCAGTGTGCCGACAACACTCTGACTGGCTCGGCAGAATCACAAGACGTCGGTCGCGCCCACGAAGCCATGCCGGTCCAATACGCCGGAGATTCGCTGGCCATCGGTTTCAACCCCGAGTTCCTCGAGGCCGGGCTTGCGTCTATCAAGGAATCGCCTGCCTACATGCGCTTCATCAGCCCCCTGCGCCCCGGACTCATCAAGGGCGCCGGTGATGACTTCCTGTATCTCGTCATGCCTATCCGGTTGAACGACTAACATGGGCACGACCCCCGGCCGCACCTCTCGAGTTCCTCGCGACCCCCGGCCGGTCGAGGTCGCCCTGCCTATCACCGTCGGCCAGTTCGTGAAGGCCGCGGGCCTGGCGGGAACCGGCGGCGAGGCCAAAGTGCTCGTCACGACCGGCGAAGTGACCGTCAATGGCGAGGTCGAACTCCGGCGCGGCCACAAGCTCGCCCCGGACGATGTGGTCGCCGTAGGCAGCTCCTCGGCTCGTGTCGTCGCGCACGGCGCCCCGCCCGCGCCGTCACCCAAGGGCGCGCAGACCCCCCGGCCACGGAGCTGACGCGCATGCCGGTGCGCTGCGCGCGTCTCGTCAACGTGCGCTCCCGGTCTTCGCTCGAGGTCGACTTCGGTCCGGGTCTGACCATCCTCGTGGGTCCCAACGGCGCCGGCAAGACCACTGTGCTCGAGGCCCTGGTGCTCGTCCTTCAAGGCGACCTACTCAAAGCGGGCAACTTCCGCGAGCTCATCAACCGGGGAGAGGGCTACCTTCGCGCAGAGATCGAGCTCGAGCTGTCGGGCGCGCGGACCATCGCGGCGGCGGCCTACTCGCGAGACGGGGAACGACGGCTCACGGCGGACGGCGCGGCGCTCGACGACGTCTCGCGCTGGCGCGAGGCTCTGCGGGTGCGCACCTTCGTTCCCGACGACCTCCGTCTGATAAAGGGCAGCCCGCGCCGCCGCCGCGAGTATCTCGATGGCTTGGTGCTGCGGCAGGAACCGGAGTACCGGACGACCATGGGCCGCTATGAGGAGGCCTTGGCCCAGCGCAACACGCTTCTGCGCTTGAACCGCATGGGCGGCAACGATGCACAGTTCGCCCCGTGGGAGACCATGCTTGCGCAGACGGGCCTAGCGGTCACCGCCGCCCGGACGGCCGCGCTCGCCGGGTTTGTCGGGGCGTTTCAACAGACACACGCCGACCTGACGGGTGAGCTCCCCGGCGGGCTCCACCTGGTCTACCGCACCAACACGGCGGGCCTCGACGAGAGCGGCTATCGAGACCGGCTTGCCGAATCACGCGACGCCGATCGCCAACGCACGTTCACCCACCTCGGACCCCATCGCGACGACCTCCGTCTGATGCGCACCGGGCTCGACATGCGCGAGTGCGCGTCGCAGGGCGAACAACGGGCCGCGGTGCTGTCTCTGGTGCTCGCCGAATGGGAGAACACCTGCCGAGAGAGACGCGATCCGTCGGCCGGAGGGCTGCTGCTGCTCGACGACGTCATGAGCGAACTGGACGAGTCACGGCGTCGCGCCCTCGTGCATATCATAAGCAGAGGCGGACAGGTCGTCGTGACCACCACCGACCTGCGCTACTTCACCGACGCCGAGCTCCAGCAGGCCACCGTCGTCGATTTGGGGGAGGGATAGCCGATGGGCGACTCTCCACAATCACCCCAGCGGCCGACCACGGTCCCGGGAGACTTCGCCCAGCTCGGCGACCTGCTCGGCGAGCGATTCGACGCCGCTCGTGCCAGACCTCAACCCAGCAAACACTCCCGCGCCGCCTTGCCCGCATCGGGCGCCACGGCCGACTCCGCGCTCGACCGTGCGGCCGAGATCGCGAGGGCTTGGCCTGAGGTACTCGGCCACGAAGCGGCTGCCAACACTCAGCCCATGCGGCTCTCGCAGGGCAGGCTCGTGGTCGCCACATCGTCGACCGCGTGGGCGCAGAGCCTGCAGTTCATGGAAGGAACCATAGCCGCGCGCCTCAATGAGCGGCTGCGGTCGCCGGCCGATGCCCCCGTGGTCGAGCGCATCGCCTTCAGACACGCGGGATGGCAGTCCATTGCGCGCTCGAGCGACGAGCGTGGTGACGATCAGGTTGCGCAGACTCCACCGAGAGGTGAGACCGGTGAAGCCTTGGCCGCAGACGCCGCGTCCGCAACTGTTTGCCAGGCCGCCGCCGGCGACACCGGCCGCGAGAACCGAGGTGTTCGAGAGTTCACTCCCGAACAGGAAGCCGCCCTTCGTTCGGTGGAAGACCTCGATCTGGCCCCGCAACTGGCGGCAAAAATCATCGGGGCGATGAAAGCCTCGTTCGTCCGCGGAGAGCGGGAGTCCGTGCGCTAGGAGCGTACAGCCCCAAGCCCGAATGGCCCCGTGTGGTATCATGTGCACGTGAATGGCGCTCGCCATAAGCAGTGATCCGGGTCCAACTTCCAGCCCCCGCTCGGGACGATGTCCATCGATCGTGCGGCGGCGTGCCGCGAGCCAGGGGGGCGAGACGAGAGGCCGGCAAGCGGGCCGGTCGCCGAGGGCCGCGGGGTGACTGCCGCGAGTCCGGCGAACAAGAGGTTGAGCAGGTTTGGCAGAACATACATATGACGTAGGCGACATCCAAGTCCTCGAAGGCTTGGAGCCGGTGCGTAAACGCCCGGGCATGTATATCGGCTCGACCGGGCATCGGGGTCTTCATCATCTGGTATACGA
>JAKAHF010000394.1 GCA_021815245.1 Actinomycetes bacterium | reverse complement strand
ATCTCCTCGCCAGGATCAACGTGCTCATGCCCAAGGATCTGAACGGGGAACAGAAAGACCTTCTCAAGAGGTTCGCCGAATCGCGCGATGAGGATCCTCGCGCAGATCGGCCCGGTTGGACGGCGTAATGGCTTTTTGGGCGAACGCGCCAAAGAAGGCAGGTGCGAACGATGCCGCTTGAAGACAAGATGAGGCCGGTGTTCATGATCTCGGTGGCCGCCGAGTTGGCCGAGATGCACCCTCAGACCTTGAGAATGTACGAACGGCGCGGGCTCATCCGGCCCGGACGATCGGCCAAGAGTACCCGGCTCTACTCGCTCGATGACGTCGAGCGGCTGCGCCGCATCCAGCAGCTGGTCAACGAGTGCGGCCTCAACCTGGCCGGCGTGGAACGCGTGCTCGCCATGGAAGAGCAGATCGCCGCCATGCAGCGCCGGCTCGAGGAGCTTCAGGCCGACATGGCACGTTTCGCGGCCCAGGCCCAGGAAGAGCTCGAAGCCGTGCACCGCAGCTACCGCAAAGAACTCGTGCCCGTTTCGAACCCCGGCGCGGTGATGGTCGTGCGGCGCACGCGGGGTAGCCGGTGAGCGACCTCGACGAGCCGCTGGCGCCGGCAGTCGAGCAACCCTGCGCCAACCACCCCGGCCGCATGACCTATGTGACCTGCAGCACGTGCGGCAAGCCGCTTTGCCCCGATTGCATGATCTACTCGGCGGTGGGCATCAAGTGCCGTGAGTGTGCCCGCATGCCCCGCTCGAGCCGCGTGACTCTCAAGAGCCACCGGTTGCTGACCGCGGCCCTGGCCGGGATAGGCGCCGGCACGGCTGTCGGTTTCGCCTACTACTACATCTTGGGCGCCATGCGCTTCTTCTTTCTCATCTTCTTCGTCGCGGCAGGCATCGGCTGGCTGGTGGGCGAGGCGGTCGTGCGGGCGTCGGGCCACTACCGTGGGGTGAAGACGGCGGTCATCGCGGCGGCCTCGACTGTTTGGGCGTTCGTCGTGCCGCCGCTCTTCTCGGTGTTTCTCGACATGGGCTTCAGCTGGAGCTCGGTGGTCTTCGGTTTCACGCGCACGACGGGCATCATCAACTGGATCGTCATGGCGGTGGCGGCCTACTTCGCCTGGCAGCGCAACCGGTAGCGCTGCGACATCGTCTCGGCGTCGCGAGTGAGCCCTTGCCCGGTTGACTCCCGCTCACGGCTCGGTCATGATGGGCTTACTCTCAGCGTGGTTGCGATGGGTCGAGGTCGGGCTGGACAACGGAGTTCGCATGGCACGTACGGCTGAGTCATCTGAGCGGAACGAATCGCCTGCGGCCGCGCAGCGAGCCACCCTGCGCTCACTCGGCATCGCCGCCATACTGCTGGGTCTCATCCTCTGTATCGCCTCGATTGTGCTCTTCGTGCTCAGCCTGTACTCCGATCCAGCCGTGTGGGGCATCGATCGGTTGCAGGGACTGTGTGACCTCGCGCAGGCCCGCGACCTCATCTGCGTGCCGCCGGCATAGAATGATGAACGCCCGACGTCGAGAGCATTCGCGCGTGTGGCTCGTAGCGATGGCCCTGACGCTCCTCTGCTGTGTGGTCTGTCTCCTATGTCTGGCCGAGTCGGTTCAGCCTGCGCGGGCCGAGCCGGCGCACGTCGCCATGCGGGCGGAGGTGGCGCCCCCGTATTGGCAACTCGTCGATACGGTCACCGACCACAAATTCAGCGAGAGTTGGGCACCCGGCTCGGAGTGGACGCCCGTCTTCGGCGAGTCGTCGAGCGGGGGGACGATCGTCAGTCGCATGGGCGATGGGGTCGTACGCATCTCTACCGGCTGCACCTGGGTCATCTCTTCACAGAGCGGCCCCGAACAGTTGTTTGCCGGCGAGACGATCACCATCGATCTCACCATCACCGCGACGGCCACCGGTTTGAACGATCAGGCCAATCTCGCGAGCGGCGACCAGGTCATCGCAGCGGCGTTCGGCAGCAATATCGCCTCCGCAACCGACGAGTGGGTTGTGTACAACACCCAGACCGACTCGGGATCTGGGACCGGCAGCGGGACGTTCACGGTACCGTCAGGCAGTGTCGGGGAACGGAAGAAGCTGCGCTTCACGTGCCTGGTGGATTCCGGTCACGGCACGACCTACACAGATTACGTGTACGAATGGGTCGAATCGCCTCCCGGCGGCGAAGCCGGCACCGGTGGGACTTCATCGGGCGGGGAGCCTCCGGCGACGGAGCCCACCGACACGGAACCTCCCTCACCAGGTGAGACCACCGCGGCGGGAGAGCAGGACGCCGGAGAGCCGGAGCCCTCGGGGAACGGCGACTTGGCGGATGGTCTCGCGACGGCGGGGATCGCGTCGGCCGCTGCCGCAGCCGGTTTGGCCATCGCCGGACTGGGCGCGGTGATCGCTTCGGGGCGGAACAAGGGTGGCAAGAAGCCCCCCAAGAAGAACGCTCCCACCCAGCCGACTCATTGGTACCGGGTGGTGCCCGACAGTCACCACCTCGACATACGCGTGGGCGAGCGTGTGGGCCTCGGTGCTCAAGCCTGGCGCATGTCATCCGATGGCACGAGTTCCCCCGCGCCTGAGGCTTTGGTGCGGGTCGACCTGCCTACTCCGGCCATGGGGCTCGTAGCTTTCGACGCCTTTGGTTCGGGCAGCGTCTACTGCGGGCTGTCGTTGGCGGATCCGACCGCATGCACGACAGTGCCGGTCACCGTCACCGTCTCTGCCTACGGCCGGGTGTGGGACAGCGCTCAGGTGCAGGTGCGCATCCTCCCACTCTACGAACTGCAGCTGCACTGGCACGATCCTCGGCAGGGGCCGCTTCAGATCGACGGCAAAGAGGCACGGGCTTCGACCTGGGTCGTCTCCACCCCTCCTGATCCCGACGCCACGCCGGAGATGCTGGCCGAAGAGGTACAGCTTGGCGTCAAAGGCCCCAACGTCGAGTGGCTCGCGCCCCGCCCTCTCGAGGCCTACTTGGAGTTCGAGAAGCAGTGGGTCAGGCTCTCCGCGACGGCCCCCTTCGCGGGCGCCCAGCCCGACCCCGGCCATCCGCAATTGATCGCTCGTTTCGCGCGGGGTGGGCAGCAGTGCGAAGCGCGGCTCGAGGTGTTCTTGAACGCGGCGCTGGAGCTCAGCGCGTGGGTGGAGGGCAAAGAGCGAGCCGACGTGCTTCTGCAGGAGAGAGACGGATCGGTCGAGTGGGACTTTCCAGACATCGTCGCCTACTTTCACCCACCCGATGACGACGCCCGTGGCGTCGCCGCTCCGGCGGGGGTCACGCTCGCGTCGCCGCCTATCACAGCCGTGCCCGACATCGTCGAGGCGGTTGAGTGGTACGCGTCTCCCGGCGACCAGTACACGGTGAAGGTGCGGTTGAAGCCCGGCACCGACGTCGCGACCAGCTTCGGAGCGGCCCCGCCCGACCAAAGGGTCATCGAAGTGACCGTGATGTCGACCGACCCCGCGTATAGCGACGTGGTGTACTACCGTCTGCGTCCGGAGTTGGTGTTCTGCGTCCACTCGTACGATCTCGATCCTGAACGACCCGGCGGACACACGTATCGCAACTGTGAGCTGCGGGAGATGGAGTTCGTCGCCAACGGCGACGACGAACTTCTGCTTGCGGGCTACTTCATGCGCAAGGAGGACTTTCTGACGCAGGGCCGCAACCCGGCATCGCGCTTGGTGGAGCCGAGTGCGGAGCTTGCCGGAGTGTTCATGGCACT